>NZ_JBSFSA010000005.1:0-268026 GCF_053589515.1 Streptomyces sp. NPDC003327
GGGGCCCGCCCCGCCCCGCCGCCCGGGGCGGGGGGGGGGCCACCCAACGGGGCGCCCCCGCGCGGGGGGGGGGCGGCCGCGCCCCCCCCCCCCCGTCAGGTGCCCAGCTCCGGCCGCCCGGCCCCGTCAGGTGCCCCGGCCCCGGCCGCCCGCCCCCGTCAGGTGCGGAGGTGGACGATGTCGCCCGCTCCGACCGCCTCCGTGCCGCCGCCCTCCGTGGCGACCACCAGGCGGCCGTCGCCGTCCAGGGCGAGGGCCTCGCCCTCCAGCATCCGCTCCCCGGGGAGGTCGGCGCGGACGCGGCGGCCCAGGGTGGCGCAGCCCGCCGCGTAGGCCGCCTGGAGGCCGGAGACCTCGGGGTCGCCGTCGGCCCGCACCCACTCCCCGTACCACTGCTCCAGGGAGCGCAGGATCGCCCGCAGGAGGGGGTCGCGGTCGGTGGAGACCGCTCCGGCGAGGAGGAGGGAGCCGGCCGCGGGGACGGGCAGTTCGTCCTCGCGGAGGGTGACGTTGAGGCCGAGTCCGACGACGACGCCGTCCGCCCCGGCCCGCTCGGCGAGGATGCCGCCCGTCTTGCGCTCCTCGCCCGCGACGGAAACCAGGAGGTCGTTGGGCCACTTGAGGGACATGTCGACGCCCGCGGCCTTCGCGAGGGCCGTCGCGGCGGCGACCCCGGCGAGCAGCGGGAGCCAGCCCCAGCGGTGCACCGGAACGTCGGGCTTGAGCAGGACGGAGACGAAGAGCCCGGAGCGGGCGGGCGCCGTCCAGCTGCGGTCGAGGCGGCCGCGCCCGGACGTCTGCTCCTCGGCGACGAGGACCGCGCCCTCGGGCAGTTCGTCGGCGCGGGCGGCGAGGTCGGTGTTGGTGGACCCGGTGGTGGTGACCACGTCGAACGAGGTCCACAGCCCGTCGGGCCGGACGAGCGCGCGGTGCAGGGCGGCGGCGTTGAGCGGGGGGCGGTCGAGGTCGGACCAGCGTCCGCCGGAGGCTTGAGAGGACGTCATGCAAGCCAGACTAGGTGTGGCAAAGACCGCAGTGCCGAACCGTATGCGCGTGGATACGCTACGGGTCAGTAGGCCGTAAGTAGGCCATTCGTAGTCCACGAACCCCCCGTGACCAGGCAGGGAGCCGCATCCCGATGTCCGAGCCGGCAGAGCAGTACGAGATCGACATTCACACGACCGCGGGCAAGATCGCGGACCTCAAGCGCCGTATCGACGAGGCCACCCACGCCGGCTCGGAGCGCGCGGTGGAGAAGCAGCACGCGAAGGGGAAGCTCACCGCGCGCGAACGCATCGCGCTGCTGCTCGACGAGGGGTCCTTCGTCGAGCTGGACGAGCTGGCCCGGCACCGCTCGACCAACTTCGGCCTGGAGAAGAACCGTCCGTACGGCGACGGCGTCGTCACGGGCTACGGCACGGTGGACGGCCGTCCCGTCGCGGTCTTCTCGCAGGACTTCACGGTCTTCGGCGGCGCGCTCGGCGAGACCTTCGGCCAGAAGATCATCAAGGTGATGGACTTCGCCCTCAAGACCGGCTGCCCGGTCATCGGCATCAACGACTCCGGCGGCGCCCGCATCCAGGAGGGCGTCAGCGCGCTCGGCATGTACGGCGAGATCTTCCGCCGCAACACGCACGCGTCCGGTGTCATCCCGCAGATCTCGCTGGTCGTGGGCCCCTGCGCGGGCGGCGCTGTCTACTCCCCCGCGATCACCGACTTCACGGTGATGGTCGACCAGACGTCCCACATGTTCATCACGGGACCGGACGTCATCAAGACCGTCACCGGCGAGGACGTCGGCTTCGAGGAGCTGGGCGGCGCCCGCACGCACAACACCACCTCGGGTGTCGCGCACCACCTCTCCGGGGACGAGAAGGACGCCATCGACTACGTGAAGTCGCTGCTGTCCTACCTGCCGTCGAACAACCTGTCGGAGCCGCCGGCCTTCCCGGAGCAGGCGGACACGGAGGTCGGCGCCGAGGACCTGGAGCTCGACACGCTCATCCCGGACTCGGCGAACCAGCCGTACGACATGCACACCGTCATCGAGCACGTCGTCGACGACGGCGAGTTCCTGGAGACGCAGGCCCTGTTCGCGCCGAACATCCTCACCGGCTTCGGCCGGGTGGAGGGCTTCCCGGTCGGCATCGTCGCCAACCAGCCGATGCAGTTCGCCGGCTGCCTGGACATCAACGCGAGCGAGAAGGCGGCCCGCTTCGTCCGGACCTGCGACGCGTTCAACATCCCGGTCATCACCTTCGTCGACGTGCCCGGCTTCCTGCCCGGCGTCGACCAGGAGTACGGCGGAATCATCCGGCGCGGCGCGAAGCTCATCTACGCGTACGCCGAGGCCACCGTTCCGCTCATCACGGTCATCACGCGCAAGGCCTTCGGCGGCGCCTACGACGTCATGGGCTCCAAGCACCTCGGCGCGGACCTCAACCTGGCGTGGCCGACGGCGCAGATCGCGGTCATGGGCGCGCAGGGCGCGGTGAACATCCTGCACCGCCGGACGATCGCGGCGGCCGAGGACCAGGAGGCGGAGCGGGCCCGGCTCATCCAGGAGTACGAGGACACGCTGCTCAACCCGTACACGGCGGCCGAGCGCGGCTACATCGACGGCGTGATCATGCCGTCGGACACCCGCCCCCAGATCGTCAAGGGCCTGCGCCAGCTGCGGACGAAGCGGGAGTCCCTGCCTCCGAAGAAGCACGGCAACATCCCGCTGTAGGACCGCCGCCGGGACTCACCGGGACGGACCGACGAAACCCCCGAGACACCCTCCAGACCGCCGAGGAGCCGCTGTGATCAAGGTCGTACGAGGAAACCCGACCCCGGAGGAGCTGGCCGCCGCACTGGCGGTGGTCCAGGCCCGGGCCGCGGCCACGGCGGCGGCGTCCGCCGGGGAGGGCGGCCCGGCCGTACCGGAGGGGTGGTCGGACCCCTCCCGCATCGCGCGCGCGGTCCGGCAGCGGCCGGGCCCGCGGGCCTGGGCCCGGTCGTACTGGCCGGTCTGAGCCCGCCCGAGCAGACGAACGAGAAGGCCGGACCCCGTGTGCGGGGGGTCCGGCCTTCGGCGTGTCCTGCGGCTCGTCGTCACGTACGGCGGAGGAAGAGGCCGGACAGGACGGCTCCGGCGGCGACGACCGCGGCGTTGACGAGGACCGCGAGCCCGATGCCGTCCAGGAGGACGGGGGCGGTCACGACCACGGCGCTCATGATCGGCGTGCCCATGGTGATGCCGACCTGCTGGGTCATGGTGGCGAGGCCCGTCGCCATGCCCTGCTCGCCGTCGGGGAGGCCGGAGGTGGCGGTGACCATGAAGCCGACGATGGCGAGCATGTTGCCGACGCCGCCCGCGAAGGTCGCGGCGAGCAGCAGCCAGAGGCCGTCGCGGTCGGTGCCGAGGCCGAACAGCGCGAGGGTGGCGGCGGCCTGGAGGAGCCCGCCGGCGACGAGGGCGGTGCGGACGCCGAAGCGGCCGATGAAGCGGGGGGCGAGGACGCCGCCGAGGATCGTGCCCGCGCCGAGGACGCCGAAGGAGAGCCCGGCGGCGAGCGGGGAGAAGCCGAGGACGTCCTGGAGGTAGAGCGTCATCAGGAAGACCAGCGAGGTCTCGGTGACGAAGGCGACGAGCCCGGCGAGGTTCCCCCAGACGACGGTCCGGCGGCCGAGGACCCGGAGGGGGACGAGCGGGGAGGCGGCGTGCCGTTCCACCAGGCCGAAGGCGAGGAGCAGGACGGCACCGGCGCCGAGGGCGGTGAGCGCGGTGGGGTGGGTCCAGCCGTGTTCGCCGGCGGCGGTGAGCCCGTAGACGAGGGCGAGGAGGCCTCCGGTGACGGTGACGGCGCCGGGGACGTCGAGGCGGGGGCGCGTGGCGGGGCGGCTCTCGGTCAGGACGGCGGGGGCGACGAGGAGCACGGCGAGGGCGACCGGGACGTTGACGAAGAAGGCCCAGCGCCAGGAGAGCAGGTCGGTGAGGACGCCGCCGAGGATGGCGCCGGTGGTGAATCCCGCGGACATGAGGGCGCCGTTGAGGCCGAGCGCCTTGGCGCGCAGCGGGCCCTCCGGGAAGGAGGAGGTGAGGAGCGAGAGCCCGGCGGGGGTGACGGCCGCGGTGGCGAGGCCCTGGGCGACGCGTGCGGCCATGAGCACCTCCGGGCCGGTGGCCAGGCCGCCGACGAGGGAGGAGACGCCGAGGAGCGCCATGCCGCCGAGGAAGACGCGGCGGCGGCCGAGGATGTCGGCGACGCGCCCGAAGAGGAGGGTGAAGCCGGCGGCGGCGAGGGCGAAGGCGGTGGCGATCCACTGGAGGCCGCCGAGGGTGAAGCCGAGTCCCTGGCCGATGACGGGGAGGGCGACGTTCAGGATCGAGAAGTCCACGGCCAGCATGAACTGGGCGAGGAGGAGGACGACGAGGACGAGCCGCATCCGGCCGGTCATGGTGGGGGTGGGAGTGGGAGCGGAGGTGGGTGAGGACGTGGGGAGATCCAGGGCGACCATACGTACGACCCCTTAATGGGAAGCTGGTTCCGTTAAGATGTCCCGTACCGTAGCAGAGTCGAAGGCCTTAATGGAACAGGAGAACCGTTTGACTGAGAGCCGCCCGGCCTCGCCCGGCACCCAGCGCCCCGGCGGCCGGACCGCGAAGGTCCGCAGGGCCGTCCTCGACGCCACCCTCGACGCCCTCGCCGAGACCGGCTTCCACGCCCTGAACATGGACCGCATCGCCGCGCACGCGGGCGTCGGCAAGACCACCGTCTACCGCCGCTGGGGCTCCCCCGTCGGCCTGGTCACCGACCTCCTGCACGACATGGCCGAGCAGTCGCTGCCCGCGTCCGACACCGGCAGCCTCCCGGGGGACCTGCGGGCCAACGCCGAGCTTGTACGGAGCACGCTCACCGACCCGCGCATGGGCGCCGTCTTCCGTGCGGTCATCGCGGCCGCCGCCTGCGACGAGGAGTGCGCGGGCGCCCTGGCCGGCTTCTACCGCACCCGGCTCGCCGAATGGGCCCCGGTCGTCGCGCGGGGCGAACGCCGCGGCGAGGTGCCGGCCGGGACCGACCCGGCGGAGCTGCTCCGGGCCGTCTCCGCGCCCCTCTACTACCGTTTCGCGGTCACGCGCGAGGAGGTCACGGAGGCGGTCGCGGAACGCGCGGTGACGGCGGCTCTGGCGGCGGCCCGCGAAGGCGTGTTCGTGGTCCGCTAGCCGCGTTCGACCGCGGACAGCCGGGTGCGTTCGACCGCGGCGAGGCGTTCGACCGGGGGGGGCGCGTTCGATCGCGGCGAGGCGTTCGACCGCGGACGGGGGCACGGGACCGGGGCGGTTGAGTATCCGTACTCAGGCGCCCCGCCCGTCCCGCGAGCAGGATCGGAGCATGCTGTGGTCGGACCCGGAGAACCAGCCGCCGAAGTTCATGCGCGAGATGCAGGCCATGCTGCGCCGCGCGGGCGTGCTCCTGGCGCTCGCGATGATCGTCGCGATGTTCGCGGTGAGCGCGCGCTGAAGCCGTGCCGGGCGCCGATTACGCTGCCCCCATGACTGCTGCTGACCGACGCCGTGTCGTCCTCGCCTCCGCCTCGCCCGCCCGGCTCGGACTGCTCCGGCAGGCCGGACTCGCCCCCGAGGTGATCGTGAGCGGGGTCGACGAGGACAAGGTCCACGCCCCGACGCCGGCCGAACTCGCGCTCGCGCTCGCGGAGGCCAAGGCCGCCCGCGTCGCCGCCCGCCCCGAGGCGAGCGGTGCGCTCGTCATCGGCTGCGACTCGGTCCTCGAACTGGACAAGCAGGCCCTCGGCAAGCCGGCCGACGCCGAGGAGGCCACGGCCCGCTGGAAGGCGATGCGGGGGCGCGTCGGCATCCTCCAGACGGGTCACTGCGTGTACGACACGGTCGCCAAGCGGTACGAGTCGGCGACGGCGTCGACGGTGGTGCGCTTCGGCGAGCCGACCGACGCGGAGATCGCGGCGTACGTGGCGAGCGGCGAACCGCTGCACGTCGCGGGCGCGTTCACCCTGGACGGGCGTTCGGCGCCGTTCATCGAGGGCATCGACGGCGACCCGGGCAACGTGATCGGCCTCTCCCTGCCGCTGCTGCGCGCGCTCCTCGCGAAGCTGGGCGTGCAGATCACGGACCTCTGGGCCTGACGCCCGGCGGCTCGTCCCGCCCGCGAGGCCCGATCCCTCGCCCGCGAGGCCTGACCGCCCCTCAGGCCTCGGCCGGAAGCGGCGCCTCCACCCCCGGCGCCCCCGGCTCCCCGGGACCGCCGGCGTCCTTCCCGTACGCCACCAGGGTGAGGACGATCAGTCCGAGCACCAGCGCCATGAACGCGAACGCCTCCCAGCCGATCAGGCCGAGGGTGACCGCGCCGAGGACGCCGTGGACGACCGCGCAGCCGATGAGGAGGCCCCGGCCGATGCGGCCGGGCCGCCGGTCGCGCACGGCCGCGAGGAGAGCGACGAGCGCGCAGCCCACGAGCGCGACCCCGGAGCCGATGCCGAGGGCCCAGGTGCCGGTGACCATGGCGTCCGGGTCGAGGCCGTCGAGCGACATCGACTGGACCTCCACGAAGCGGGCCATGACGGCGTTGATCGCGACGATGGCGGGCGCTTCGAGGAGCAGCACCGCGGCCGTCACGAGGGCTATCGGTCTTCGGGCCACTGGGCCACCCCCTGGATTCGCCTGTTACCGACAGTACGATCGACTGCGCGCAGGCTACTGGCCGGTAAATCCCCGGACAAGAGTTCGCGCACGGGCGGCGGGCCGCGACGGCTCCGCAAAGAATCACCGAGCGGTTCGTAGGGACCCCACAAAGAAACCCGAATGGCGACTGGCCACAAGAACAGAGACCTGCGCCACACCTCGGAGCTACTGTCTCGTAAAGGAACCCTGCGTACCGTGGTGCGACAAGGGATTTCACGACCCGGGCACGCCTCGAATCACGCTCCGTGTGGGCAACCTCACCACTGGGGACGGGTCGAAAGGCCGTGTCGGCAGTCCCTAAACTCAGCTTGTTTTCAAGGAGGGAGCCATCGTGCGCAAGGTGCTCATCGCCAACCGTGGCGAAATCGCTGTCCGTGTGGCCCGCGCGTGCCGGGATGCCGGTATCGGCAGCGTCGCCGTCTACGCCGAGCCGGACCGGGATGCCCTGCATGTCCGGGCGGCCGACGAGGCGTTCGCCCTGGGCGGTGACACTCCGGCCACCAGCTACCTGGACATCGCCAAGGTGCTGCAGGCCGCCAAGGATTCCGGCGCCGACGCGATCCACCCCGGATACGGCTTCCTCTCCGAGAACGCCGAGTTCGCGCAGGCCGTCATCGACGCGGGCCTCACCTGGATCGGCCCGCCGCCGCAGGCGATCCGCGACCTCGGTGACAAGGTCGCCGCCCGCCACATCGCCCAGCGCGCCGGGGCGCCGCTGGTCGCCGGCACCCCCGACCCGGTCTCGGGCGCGGACGAGGTCGTCGCCTTCGCCGAGGAGCACGGCCTGCCGATCGCGATCAAGGCCGCCTTCGGTGGCGGCGGCCGCGGCCTGAAGGTCGCCCGCACCCTCGAAGAGGTGCCCGAGCTCTACGACTCCGCCGTTCGCGAGGCCGTCGCCGCCTTCGGCCGCGGCGAGTGCTTCGTCGAGCGCTACCTCGACAAGCCCCGTCACGTCGAGACGCAGTGCCTGGCCGACACCCACGGCAACGTGGTCGTCGTCTCCACCCGTGACTGCTCCCTCCAGCGCCGCCACCAGAAGCTCGTGGAGGAGGCGCCCGCGCCGTTCCTGACGGACGAGCAGAACGCCCAGCTGTACTCGGCGTCGAAGGCGATCCTGAAGGAGGCCGGCTACGTCGGCGCCGGCACGGTCGAGTTCCTCGTCGGCCTCGACGGAACGATCTCCTTCCTGGAGGTCAACACCCGCCTCCAGGTCGAGCACCCGGTCACCGAGGAGGTCACCGGCATCGACCTCGTCCGCGAGATGTTCCGCATCGCCGACGGCGAGGAGCTGGGGTACGGCGACCCCGCCGTGCGCGGTCACTCCTTCGAGTTCCGCATCAACGGCGAGGACCCGGGCCGCAACTTCCTGCCCGCCCCCGGCACCGTCACCAGCTTCCAGCCGCCGACCGGCCCGGGCGTCCGCCTGGACGCCGGTGTCGAGTCCGGCTCGGTCATCGGCCCGGCCTGGGACTCCCTGCTCGCCAAGCTGGTCGTCACCGGCGCCACCCGTCAGCAGGCCCTGCAGCGCGCGGCCCGCGCGCTCGCGGAGTTCAAGGTCGAGGGCATGGCCACCGCCATCCCGTTCCACCGGGCCGTCGTGGTCGACCCGGCGTTCACCGCCGACCCGTTCCGCGTCCACACCCGGTGGATCGAGACGGAGTTCGTCAACGAGATCAAGCCGTTCGCCCCGGCCGGCGCCGAGGCGGACGAGGACGAGTCGGGCCGCGAGACGATCGTCGTCGAGGTCGGCGGCAAGCGCCTGGAGGTCTCCCTCCCGTCCTCGCTCGGCATGTCGCTGGCCCGCACCGGCCTCGCGGCCGGCGCCAAGCCGAAGCGCCGCGCGGCGAAGAAGTCCGGCCCCACCGCCTCCGGTGACACCCTCGCGTCCCCGATGCAGGGCACGATCGTGAAGGTCGCCGTCGAGGACGGCCAGGAGGTCAAGGAGGGCGACCTCGTCGTCGTCCTCGAGGCCATGAAGATGGAACAGCCGCTGAACGCCCACAAGTCCGGAACGATCCAGGGCCTCAGCGCGGAGATCGGCGCCTCCATCACCTCCGGCGCCGCGATCTGCGACATCAAGGACTGATCACCGCACGAGTACGGTACGAAGGGCCCGCAGGCAGCCGCCTGCGGGCCCTTTGCCGAGGGGAGGGGCCCGGTCCATGCGAGCCGACGCGCGCCGCAATCACGAGCGGCTGCTCACGGAGGCCCGGTCGGTCTTCGCCGCGCAGGGCGCGGACGCGCCCCTGGAGGAGATCGCCCGCCGGGCGGGCGTGGGGATCGGCACGCTCTACCGCCACTTCCCCACCCGCGCCGACCTGTTGAACGCGGTCTTCCAGGAGGCCGTAGCCGCGCTGCTGCGCCGCTCGCAGGAGCTGGCCGGGGCGGGGTCGCCGTGCGGCGCGCTGGTGGAGTGGCTGCGCGCGCTGATCGCCCACGCGGGTGAGTACCGGGGACTCGCGCACGGCCTGATGTCCGCGTCGTACGACCGGAGTTCCGCGCTCGCCCGGTGCAGCGAACCGCTGCGGACGGCGGGCGAACGGCTTCTCGGACGCGCCCGGGAGGCGGGGCAGGTACGGGCCGACGTGTCGATCGGCGACCTGATGCAGCTCACCAACGCGATCGCGCTGGCGGCGGAACAGTGCCCGGAGGACGCGGAGTTGGCGGACCGCCTGCTCGCGCTGACGCTGCGGGGACTGAAGGACTGACCGCCCGCGTCCGTACGGGACGGCGGTACGGGCACGGCGGTACGGGCGAGCCGCGCGCGCCGGGTCCGGCTGCGCGGGACCCCTGGGGGAGGGTCCCTCGGTGCATGCGCCCCGGGTCCGGGCCGGGGCCCGGCCCGCTGAGGACCGGTGCGGGTCAGCGGCGCCGGAGGTCGGCCACCCTGGCCGTGCGCTCCAGCGTCTCCGCGCCGAGACCGGCGCCCGCGCCCCGGTACTGCCCGGCCGTCGCGATCCGGCCGCGCTGCACGGGCAGCGGCATCTCACGTCGGCCGCGGGGTCCCGGGGGGACCTGGTCACCGCCGGGGGCGGCCTGGCCCGTGCCCGCCACGGCGATCTGCACGCCCTGGTCGGCGAGGGCCTGGAGCTCGGTGGCGGCCCGGTCGTCGTGGGCCGGGGGCTCGTCCGTGACGAGGCGGGTGATCACGTCCGTCGGGACCGTCTGGAACATAGTGTCGGTGCCGAGCTTGGTGTGGTCGGCGAGGACCACGACCTCCGCCGCCGCCTGCACCAGGGCCCGGTCCACGCTCGCGGAGAGCATGTTGGACGTGGAGAGTCCGCGCTCGGCGGTGAGCCCGCTGCCGGAGAGGAAGGCCCGGGAGACCCGCAGGCCCTGCAGCGACTGCTCGGCACCGCTGCCCACCAGGGCGTAGTTGGAGCCGCGCAGCGTGCCGCCGGTCATGACGACCTCGACGCGGTTGGCGTGGGCGAGGGCCTGGGCGACGAGCAGCGAGTTGGTGACGACGGTGAGACCGGGCACGCGGGCGAGCCGGCGGGCCAGCTCCTGCGTGGTGGTCCCGGCGCCGACGACGATCGCCTCGCCCTCTTCGACGAGACCGGCGGCCACGTCGGCGATGGCCGTCTTCTCCGCTGTGGCGAGATGGGATTTCTGCGGGAAGCCGGATTCTCGCGTGAATCCGCCCGGCAACACCGCACCGCCGTGCCGGCGGTCGAGGAGTCCTTCTGCCTCCAGTGCCCGTACGTCCCTCCGTACGGTCACCTCCGAGGTCTGGACGACGCGGGCGAGCTCGCGGAGCGACACGGCCCCATTGGCTCGCACCATTTCGAGGATCAACTGGCGACGTTCTGCAGCGAACACGAAACTGACAGTAACGTGACCGGGCGATACTTTTCAGCAGTATGCGCCGAATTGCTGAATACGTGCACGGACGGGGTCCCCAAGTGGTATGGGGAACCCCGTCGTTGATCCGTCGCACGCCCGGACTATGCCCCGCCTTGCCGGGGGTTGTCCGAGTCGGCGCACCGTTCCCGCAGGCGGGAGCGGCCGCCGGCCGGGAGGCTACGCCTCGTCCGCCGTCTTTCGGGTGTGCAACTGCCGTGCCACTTCCGCGATCGAGCCCGACAGGGAGGGGTACACGGTGAAAGCATTTGCGATCTGTTCGACCGTCAGATTGTTGTCGACCGCGATCGAGATCGGATGGATCAACTCGCTGGCGCGCGGCGCGACGACACAGCCGCCGACCACGATGCCGGTGCCCGGACGGCAGAAGATCTTCACGAAGCCGTCCCGGATGCCCTGCATCTTGGCGCGCGGGTTGCGCAGCAGCGGCAGCTTGACGACCCGGGCGTCGATCTTGCCCGCGTCCACGTCCGCCTGCGTGTAGCCGACGGTGGCGATCTCGGGATCGGTGAAGACGTTCGACGAGACCGTCTTCAGGTTGAGCGGGGCCACCGCGTCGCCGAGGAAGTGGTACATCGCGATGCGGCCCTGCATGGCGGCGACCGAGGCGAGCGCGAAGACGCCGGTGACGTCGCCGGCCGCGTACACGCCGGGGGCGGTGGTGCGGGAGACCTTGTCGGTCCAGATGTGACCGGAGTCCTTCAGCCTGACCCCGGCCTCCTCCAGGCCCATGCCGGCCGAGTTCGGGATCGCGCCGACCGCCATCAGGCAGTGCGTGCCGGAGATGACCCGGCCGTCCGCGAGGGTGACCTCGACCCGGTCGCCGACCCGCTTGGCGGACTCGGCGCGCGAGCGGGCCATGACGTTCATGCCGCGGCGGCGGAACACGTCCTCCAGGACGGCCGCCGCGTCCGGGTCCTCGCCCGGCAGCACCCGGTCGCGCGAGGAGACCAGGGTGACGCGGGAGCCGAGGGCCTGGTAGGCGCCGGCGAACTCGGCGCCGGTGACGCCGGAGCCGACCACGATGAGCTCCTCCGGGAGCTCCTTGAGGTCGTACACCTGCGTCCAGTTCAGGATGCGCTCGCCGTCCGGCTTGGCGTCCGGCAGCTCGCGCGGGTGGCCGCCGGTCGCGATCAGCACCGCGTCGGCGGTCAGCGTCTCCTCGGTGCCGTCCGCGGCCGTGACGACGACCTGGCGGGAGCCGTCCATCGCCTGGCGGCCGGAGAGCCGGCCGCGGCCGCGCAGCACGCGGGCGCCGGCCCGGGTGACGGAGGCGGTGATGTCGTGCGACTGGGCGAGCGCGAGCCGCTTCACCCGTCGGTTGACCTTGCCGAGGTCCACGCCGACGACGCGGGCGGCCTGCTCCAGGTGCGGGGTGTCGTCCGCGACGATGATGCCCAGCTCCTCGTAGGAGGAGTCGAAGGTGGTCATCACCTCGGCGGTGGCGATCAGGGTCTTGGAGGGGACGCAGTCGGTCAGGACGGACGCGCCGCCGAGGCCGTCGGTGTCGACGACGGTCACCTCCGCGCCGAGTTGGGCGCCCACCAGGGCCGCCTCGTATCCGCCGGGTCCGCCGCCGATGATCACGATCCGGGTCACTGGGATCTACGCCTCGCGCTCTCGTTCTGCCGGGGGGTCCGGTGGGTCCCCCGCGGGGCTGCAGTGCGTACGCCATTGTCCCGCACGCTTCAAGTGCGTACCCCATTGTCCCGCACGGCCGGGGTGCGCACGCGCCGGGGGCTCCCCGGGGTGTGTCGGGGCCTCGGACGGACCCCGGGCGGGGCATCGGGGAGGGCCCGCGGGGGCCGGGGCGCCGCCACCTGCCGGCCCCGCCCCGGGCCGTCACCCCGCGGTTCGCCGGTCCCGGCGCCCCCTCCCGTACCCTCGGTCCCATGTCGCTCTACGCCGCGTACGCCGGCAACCTCGACGCGCGGCTGATGAGCCGCCGCGCACCGCACTCCCCGATGCGCGTCACCGGCTGGCTCAACGGCTGGCGGCTGACCTTCGGCGGCGAGCAGATGGGCTGGGACGGGGCGCTGGCCACCATCGTCGAGGCCCCCCGCTCGCAGGTCTTCGTGGCGCTGTACGACATCGCGCCGATGGACGAGGACTCCATGGACCGCTGGGAGGGCGTCGGCCTCGACATCTACCGGCGGATGCGGGTGCGCGTGCACACGCTGGACGGGGAGGAGGCCGCGTGGGTGTACGTGCTGAACGCGTACGAGGGCGGGCTGCCGTCCGCCCGCTACCTGGGCGAGGTCGCCGACGCCGCCGAGTCGGCCGGCGCGCCGCACGACTACGTCATGGAGCTCCGCAAGCGTCCGTGCTGACGCGGGTCCGGCCCGCCCGGCCGGGCTCCCGGCCGGGCTCCTCACCGACGGCGTCGATCTCTTCGTCGGAAACGACAAGGCAACGATCACAGCTCCGTGCGCGACGTCATCTACGCGCGTAGGGATTCTCGGGCTAGGCTTCCTCGCGTATCAAATCCGTCCGGGGTTCCCCTCGGACCCCCCTCCCCGAGGCGAGAGAGTCAGTGAACGCAACTGCCACCCCGTACGAGGCCGCCGAGGCCGCCGCCGCGCGTCTGCGCGAGCTGACCGGCGTCGAGAACCACGACGTCGCCCTGGTCATGGGCTCCGGCTGGGCGCCCGCCGTCGACGCGCTCGGCGCCCCCGAGGCCGAGTTCCCGGTGACCGAGCTCCCCGGCTTCCCGCCGCCCGCCGTCGAGGGCCACGGCGGCAAGATCCGCTCGTACAAGATCGGCGAGAAGCGCGCCCTGGTCTTCCTCGGCCGCACCCACTTCTACGAGGGCCGCGGCGTCGCCTCCGTCGCCCACGGCGTGCGCACCGCCGTCGCCGCCGGCTGCAAGACGGTCGTCCTCACCAACGGCTGCGGCGGCCTGCGCGAGGGCATGCGCCCCGGCCAGCCGGTCCTGATCAGCGACCACCTCAACCTGACGGCCGCCTCCCCGATCGTCGGCGCGAACTTCGTCGACCTCACCGACCTGTACTCGCCGCGGCTGCGCGCGCTGTGCAAGGAGGTCGACGAGACCCTGGAGGAGGGCGTCTACGTCCAGTTCCCCGGGCCGCACTACGAGACCCCGGCCGAGATCAACATGGTCCGCGTCCTCGGCGGCGACCTCGTCGGCATGTCCACCGTCCTGGAGGCCATCGCGGCCCGCGAGGCCGGCGCCGAGGTCCTGGGCATCTCGCTCGTCACCAACCTGGCGGCGGGGCTCTCCGGCGAGCCGCTGAACCACGAGGAAGTGCTCCAGGCGGGGCGCGACTCGGCGGCGCGGATGGGCGAGCTGCTCACCCGGGTGCTCGACCGCATCTGACGGTCACGGCCGGGCCGCCGCGCGGGGCCGCGCCCCCGCCCGTCCGCTCACGTCACCGGGGCTCCGCCCCCGACCGCCGTACGGGGTCCGGGGGCCCGGCCCCCGTTTCGGGAGGGGGCGGGGCGGGGCAAGGCTCCGCCCAGCGGCCCGTGCGCCCGGCCGCCGGCCGCCCGGCCCACCCGCCGCCCGGCCGCCCGCACCCCCTCCCCGTACCCCCGAAAGGCACATCACCGTGACGCAGGACGACCTCCTCGCCCGGGCCAAGGCCTGGCTCGCCGAGGACCCCGACAGCGAGACCCGCGACGAGCTCGCCGCGCTCATCAACGGCGGAGCCACGGAGGAGCTGACCCTCCGTTTCGCCGGCACGCTCCAGTTCGGCACCGCCGGACTCCGCGGCGAGCTGGGCGCGGGCCCGATGCGGATGAACCGGTCCGTCGTCATCCGGGCCGCCGCCGGCCTCGCCGCGTACCTCAAGGCCAAGGGCCAGGAGGGCGGCCTCGTCGTCATCGGCTACGACGCCCGCTACAAGTCCGCCGACTTCGCCCGCGACACCGCCGCCGTCATGACCGGCGCCGGGCTGCGGGCCGCGCTGCTCCCGCGCCCGCTGCCGACGCCCGTCCTGGCGTACGCCATAAGGCACCTGGGCGCCGTCGCGGGCGTCGAGGTGACCGCGAGCCACAACCCGCCGCGCGACAACGGCTACAAGGTGTACCTGGGCGACGGCTCCCAGATCGTGCCGCCGGCCGACGCGGAGATCGCCGCCGAGATCGCGGCCGTGCGGTCCCTGCACGACGTGCCGCGGCCGGAGAGCGGCTGGGAGACCCTGGGCGACGAGGTCCTCGACGCGTACCTGGAGCGCACGGACGCGGTGCTGACCCCCGGGTCGGCCCGGAGCGTGCGGACGGTCTACACGGCCATGCACGGCGTCGGCAAGGACGTCCTGACGGCGGCCTTCGCGCGGCACGGCTTCCCGCCGCCCGCACTCGTCGCCGAGCAGGCCGAGCCGGACCCGGCGTTCCCCACGGTCGCCTTCCCCAACCCGGAGGAGCCGGGGGCCATGGACCTGGCCTTCGAGGCCGCGCGGGCCGTCGGCCCCGACATCGTCATCGCCAACGACCCCGACGCCGACCGCTGTGCGGTGGCCGTGCCGGACCCCGCCGTCGCGGGCGGCTGGCGGATGCTGCGCGGCGACGAGGTCGGCGCGCTGCTCGCCGCGCACCTGGTGCGCAAGGGCGCGCGGGGCGTGTTCGCCGAGTCGATCGTCTCGTCGTCGCTGCTCGGCCGGATCGCGGAGGCCGCGGGCGTCGGGTACGAGGAGACGCTGACGGGCTTCAAGTGGATCGCCCGCGTCGAGGGGCTGCGGTACGGGTACGAGGAGGCGCTCGGCTACTGCGTCGACCCGGAGGGCGTCCGCGACAAGGACGGCATCACGGCGGCGCTGCTCGTCGCCGAGCTGGCCTCGGAGCTGAAGGAGCGGGGCCGGACGCTGACCGACCTGCTCGACGAGCTGGCGGTCGAGCACGGCCTGCACGCCACGGACCAGCTGTCGGTGCGGGTGGAGGACCTGAGCGTCATCGCCGACGCGATGGCGGCGCTGCGCGAGCGGCCGCCGGTGCGGCTCGCGGGTCTGACGGTCGTCTCGGCGGAGGACCTGACGAAGGGCACGGAGTCGCTGCCGCCGACGGACGGCCTGCGCTACCACCTGGAGGGCGCGTACAAGGCCCGGGTGATCGTCCGCCCCTCCGGCACGGAGCCGAAGCTCAAGTGCTACCTGGAGGTCGTGGTCCCGGTCGCCGCGGCGGGCGAGCTGGCGGCGGCGAGGACGCGGGCGTCCGAGGTGCTGGTGGCGATCAAGCGCGACCTGTCGGAGGCCGCGGGCCTCTGACCGCGTCCGGTGCGACACGACCGAGGGCCGGTACGGGATTCCGTACCGGCCCTCGTTCCTGTGCGTACCGGCCCTCGCCGGCTGCCCGGATCAGCGCGTGGCGAGGAGGATCACGAGCAGGACGAGCCCGGCCGCGGCGGGGCCGATGATCTCGTACGCCCAGCGCACCCGCACCTCGCCCTGGGCGCCGGGGGTGGCCGCCCGCCGCTCGGCGAGGTCGCGCAGGTCGGCGACGGTCTGGTCGGTGGGCGCGGTCCGCGACGAGCTGTCCCGTACGTCGGCGGAGACGGAGGTGCGGCCGTGCGGGTCGTCCTGCGAGGCGCGGGCCGCGCGGCGGGCCGCCTTCTTCCGCTGGCGCAGCGAGACGGGGACGGCCCACAGCTGGTAGCGCGAACCGTCCTGCGCGAGGGCCTCGCTGGAGTAGCCGGCGCGGACGTCGGCGACCGTGCTCCAGGGCAGGGTGATCAGCCGGAAGGGGTTGCGGATCCTGAGCCGGTCGTCGTTGGCGTACACGGCGGGCCGGATCGTGAACGCGACGATCAGCGGGACGGTGAAGACGAGCCCGGCGAGCGCGAACCACGGCGCCCGGCCCTCGCCCCTGAGCACCGCGTCACCGGCGAACAGGACCGCGAGGATCAGCAGGAACACCCCGCTGGCGATCCCGAGGGACGAGCGGAAGACACGGTCGGCGGACGGCTGCTCGGCGGGCTGCTGCTCGTGGCTCGGCTCGCGGGGCGGCTGCTCGGGGGTCGTCATGCAGGCGATTGTGCCTCAGCGGGCGGGGCGCGGCTCAGGCGGCCCGCGCGGCCACGAGGTCGGCGTACAGGATGATGTTGTCGGGGCGGTGGCCGTCGACGAGTTCCCCTCCGCAGGTGACGACGCGCAGCTCGGGGCGGGTGGTGTCGCCGTACACCTTCGCCGTCGGGAAGGTCTTCTTGTCGACCTGCTCCAGCTCCCGCACGCGGAAGACGGCGGCGGTCCCGTCGGCCCGCGTCACGGTGATCTCGTCGCCCACCCGGACCTTGGCGACGTCCTTGAGGACGGCCGGACCGCGCTCGGTGTCGAAGTGGCCGATGAGGACGGCGGGGCCGGTCTCGCCGGGCGTGACGCCCTTGTCGTACCAGCCGATGCGGTCGGCGTCGGCGACCGAGGGCACCTCGACGGTGCCGTCGGCGGCGAGGCCGAGCTCCAGGACGGGGCCGGTGGGCCCGGTGTCGACCCCGGCGGAGGGCAGCTGGACGCGGACGGGCAGCGAGCGGGCCAGCGGCCGGACCGGGGCGGTGTCCCGAGCGGGCGCGGGCGCGGCGGACTCGGTGACGCGGGCGGGCTGGGCGACGGCGGCGGGCCCGGCGCCCGCCGCGCCTGAGCAGCCGGTCAGCGCGACGGCTGCGGCGGCGGCGGCGAGGAGCAGGGCGGGGGCGGTACGGACACGGCTGCGGCGGCTGTTCACGGGACGGCTCCGGGCGGCGGACGGTCGGACGGGTGCGGCCGGCCGCCGCGCGGGACGCGGCGACCGGCCGGGGGTGGGGTGGTGCTCCCGCTCGGGTCAAGGGGCGGGGAGGGTGGGTGCGGGGCGGTACGCGCCCCGCGGGGTGCGGGTCAGACGCGGGCGGCGGCGGCCCGGCGGCGGCGCAGGCCGAGGAGGCCGAGGCCCGCGGCGGCGAGCGAGGCGGCGCCCGCGCCGGCCGCGACCAGGACGGTGGAGTCGCTCCCGGCGCCGAGCTCGGCGCCCGCGGCGACGCCGCCGCGCGGGATCACGGTGGTCTGCCCGGTCCGGGTGCCCGTGCCGGAGGCGCCGGTGGTGTCGCAGCCCTTGGGCAGCTTCGGGAAGGCGATCCAGTGGTAGGGCGTGTCGCCGCCCTGGGTGCGCTGGCCGAGCAGCGGGGTGGCGCTGTACGGGCCGTCGATCATGAGGCCGTTGCCCTTGTCCTTCGGCCGGTTGCGGTCGACGACGTCGATCGTCTTGCCGTTCTCGTCCTTCAGGACGGCCTTCGGGCCCTTCGTGGCGTCGCGGGTGAGGACGACGGTGAGGCCGCCGAAGACCGAGGGGACGGTCTGCTGGACGGTGCACGGGCCGGTCTGCTCGACGGTGCCGACCGTCGGCATCGAGGCGGCGCACTCCTTGCCGAGGGACGGGAAGTCGCTCCAGGTGAAGAACGTGTCGCCGCCCTGGGTGCGCTGGCCGAAGCGCGGGGTGAGGCGGTCGAGGCCCTCGATCTTGAGCCCGACGCGGCTGTCGAAGGGGTGGGCGCGGTCCGCGGTGCCCTGGACCTTGCCCTCGGGGTCCGTGAGGACGGCCTTCGGCCCCTTGGCGGCGTCGTTGGTGAGGGTCACGGCCCAGCCCTGGCCGAAGACGGAGGGAATGACCTGGCGGACGACGCACGCGCCGATCACGACCGGGCCGCCGGGCTGCGGGCCGCGGCCCGCGGGCTCCGCGGTGACGGTGGCGGAGGGCGTGGCCGTGGCGGTGGCGGAGGGCGTCGCGGTGGCGGAGGGCGTCGCGGTCGCGGTCGGAGCCGGGGTGCCGGTGGCGGTCGCCGTCGGCGCCGGGGTGCCCGTCGCGGTGGCGGTCGGGGAGGGGGTGGCCGTGGCAGCCGGCGTACCGGTGGCGGTGGCGGTGGCGGTCGGGGCCGCGCCCGGGGTCGTACCGTCGGCGGCGAAGGCGCTCCCGGCCGTGAGGGCCGGGGCGGTGATCGCGACGCCCGCGACGAGGGCCGTGGCGATGGCGGTGCGAAGGGCGGTGCGCATAACGACTCCTGTGATTCAGGTGGTGATGGTCGGTGGAAGAGCCGCATGCCGCTTTTTCTCGGTCCCGACGGTGACTGGTGTCCGGTGAGGTCTGGCTGGCTGCAAGAAGAAAATTAGTGATCTTGTATGGGGGAGCTGTCCGTTCCCTGTCACACGCGTGTGACAGGAGTCATCTCCCCTGCCCCTGTGACCTCACGCTCTGCGGGACCGGTCCCCTGTACAGGTCGCTACGCGCGTAGATATGCTCGACTGGTGACCATGCCCACCACTGCACCCGCAGCTCATGCCTTCGCCGACGTGACCGCGTCCGACAGCACGCTGCGCCGCTTCCTCCACGGGCTGCCCGGCGTCGACGCCGTCGGCCTGGAGGCGCGCGCCGCGTCCCTCGGCACCCGCTCGATCAAGACCACGGCCAAGGCCTACGCCATCGACCTGGCCATCTCCATGATCGACCTGACGACGCTCGAAGGCGCGGACACCCCGGGCAAGGTCCGGGCCCTCGCCGCCAAGGCCGTCAACCCCGATCCGACCGACCGCACGACCCCGACGACCGCCGCCGTCTGCGTCTACCCCGACATGGTGGCCACCGCCAAGGCCGCCCTGAAGGGCTCCGGCGTCAAGGTGGCCTCGGTCGCCACCGCCTTCCCGGCGGGCCGCGCCGCCCTCCCCGTGAAGCTGGCCGACACCGCCGACGCCATCGCCGCCGGGGCCGACGAGATCGACATGGTCATCGACCGTGGCGCCTTCCTCGCCGGCCGCTACCTGGAGGTGTTCGAGCAGATCGCCGCGATCAAGGCGGAGTGCGGCGACCGCGCCCGCCTCAAGGTGATCTTCGAGACCGGCGAACTGTCCACGTACGACAACATCCGCCGCGCCTCCTGGCTCGGCATGATGGCCGGCGCGGACTTCATCAAGACCTCGACCGGCAAGGTCGCGGTCAACGCCACCCCCGCGAACACCCTGCTCATGCTGGAGGCGGTGCGCGACTTCCGCGCGCAGACCGGCGTCCAGATCGGCGTGAAGCCGGCCGGCGGCATCCGCAACACCAAGGAAGCGATCAAGCTCCTGGTCCTCGTCAACGAGACCGTGGGCGAGGACTGGCTGGACAACCACTGGTTCCGCTTCGGCGCCTCCAGCCTGCTCAACGACCTGCTGATGCAGCGCCAGAAGCTGGCGACCGGCCGTTACTCCGGCCCCGATTACGTGACGGTGGACTGATCAACATGACCTCCCCCTTCGAGTACGCACCCGCACCCGAGTCGCGCTCGGTCGTCGACATCGCGCCGAGCTACGGCCTGTTCATCGACGGCGAGTTCGTCGACGCGGCCGACGGCAAGGTCTTCAAGACCGTCTCCCCCTCCACCGAGGAGGTCCTCTCCGAGGTCGCCCAGGCGGGCACCGAGGACGTCGACCGCGCGGTGAGGGCGGCCCGCAAGGCGTTCGAGAAGTGGTCGGCGCTGCCCGGCTCCGAGCGCGCCAAGTACCTCTTCCGGATCGCCCGGATCATCCAGGAGCGCAGCCGCGAGCTGGCCGTCCTGGAGACCCTCGACAACGGCAAGCCGATCAGGGAGACCCGCGACGCGGACCTCCCCCTGGTCGCCGCGCACTTCTTCTACTACGCGGGCTGGGCCGACAAGCTCGACCACGCCGGCTTCGGCGCGAACCCGCGCCCGCTGGGCGTGGCCGGCCAGGTCATCCCGTGGAACTTCCCGCTGCTCATGCTGGCGTGGAAGATCGCCCCGGCGCTTGCGACCGGCAACACGGTCGTCCTGAAGCCCGCCGAGACGACCCCGCTCTCCGCCCTGTTCTTCGCGGACATCTGCCGCCAGGCCGGGCTGCCGAAAGGCGTCGTCAACATCCTTC
Organism: Streptomyces sp. NPDC003327; assembly: GCF_053589515.1. Classification (NCBI taxonomy): domain Bacteria; kingdom Bacillati; phylum Actinomycetota; class Actinomycetes; order Kitasatosporales; family Streptomycetaceae; genus Streptomyces; species Streptomyces sp. NPDC003327. Next base: position 20,401 of record NZ_JBSFSA010000005.1, read on the forward strand.
CCGGGTACGGGGACACGGGCGCCGCGCTCGTCGAGCACCCGGACGTGAACAAGGTCGCCTTCACCGGTTCGACCGCCGTCGGCAAGGCCATCGCGCGCTCCGTCGCCGGCACGGACAAGAAGCTGACCCTGGAGCTGGGCGGCAAGGGCGCCAACATCGTCTTCGACGACGCGCCGATCGACCAGGCCGTCGAGGGCATCGTCAACGGCATCTTCTTCAACCAGGGCCAGGTCTGCTGCGCGGGCTCGCGCCTCCTCGTCCAGGAGTCGATCCAGGACGAGCTGCTCGACAGCCTGAAGCGCCGCCTGTCCACGCTCCGCCTCGGCGACCCGCTGGACAAGAACACGGACATCGGCGCGATCAACTCCGAGGAGCAGCTCTCCCGGATCACCACGCTCGTGGAGCAGGGCGAGGCGGAGGGCGCCGAGCGCTGGACCGCCGCCTGCGAGCTCCCGGCCGCCGGCTACTGGTTCGCCCCGACGCTCTTCACGGGCGTCACGCAGGCGCACACCGTGGCCCGCGACGAGATCTTCGGCCCGGTCCTGTCGGTGCTGTCGTTCCGTACTCCCGACGAGGCCGTGGCCAAGGCCAACAACAGCCAGTACGGCCTCTCGGCCGGCATCTGGACGGAGAAGGGCTCCCGCATCCTGGCGGTGGCGAACAAGCTCCGGGCCGGGGTCGTCTGGGCCAACACGTTCAACAAGTTCGACCCGACCTCGCCGTTCGGCGGCTACAAGGAGTCGGGCTTCGGCCGCGAGGGCGGCCGCCACGGTCTGGAGGCCTACCTCGATGTCTGACGTGACGCGCCTCAGTGTCTTCAAGACCTACAAGCTGTACGTCGGGGGCAAGTTCCCCCGCTCCGAGAGCGGCCGGGTGTACGAGGTGACGGACTCCAAGGGCAAGTGGCTGGCGAACGCGCCCCTCTCCTCCCGCAAGGACGCCCGTGACGCGGTCGTCGCCGCCCGCAAGGCGTTCGGCGGCTGGGCGGGGGCGACCGCGTACAACCGCGGCCAGATCCTCTACCGCGTCGCCGAGATGCTGGAGGGCCGCAAGGGCCAGTTCGTGCACGAGGTCGCGCACGCGGAGGGCCTGTCCAAGAACAAGGCGGCCGAGGTCGTCGAGGCCGCGATCGACCGCTGGGTCTGGTACGCGGGCTGGACGGACAAGATCGCCCAGGTCGTGGGCGGCGCCAACCCGGTCGCGGGCCCGTACTTCAACCTGTCGACCCCGGAGCCGACCGGTGTCGTCACGGTCGTCGCCCCGCAGGACTCGTCCTTCCTGGGCCTGGTGTCGGTGATCGCCCCGGTGATCGCGACCGGCAACACCGCGGTGGTCGTCGCCAGCGAGAAGGCCCCGCTCCCGGCGCTCTCCCTCGGCGAGGTGCTCGCCACCTCCGACCTGCCGGGCGGTGTCGTCAACATCCTCTCCGGCAAGGCCGCGGAGATGGGCCCGCACCTGGCGGCCCACCAGGACGTCAACGCGATCGACCTGACGGGCGCGGACGCCGACCTGGCGCGCGAGCTGGAGATCGCGGCGGCGGACAACCTGAAGCGCGTCCTGCGCCGCCGTACCGAGGACTTCACCGCGTCCCCGGGCACGGACCGCATGACCGCGTTCCTGGAGACGAAGACCGTCTGGCACCCCACGGGTTCGCTGGGCGCGAGCGGCTCCTCGTACTAGGTCGGACCTCGGTCGGACCTGCGCGCGAACGGCCCCGGGTGTGGACACCCGGGGCCGTTCGCGCGCAAGATCCGTTCATGATGAGGGGACTGGTCAAGGGGAACAACGCCTTCGTCCCGACGGCCGCGCTGCGCGTCGCCGTCCGGAGCGGGGTGGACGTCGCGGCGCTGCTCGTGACGGAGCTGGGCAGGGTCCGGGGGGACTCCGACATCGTGTTCGACGGCGCTCCCGCGCACGCGTCGGGCGCGGTACGGCTCACCGCGGGCGAGGACGGCACGGTGTGGGTCGACGCCGACCTCCCGCGCACGGAGGAGACGATCACCCGCGTCCTCCTGGTGGCCTCGACGGAGGAGGGCGCCCTGCGGGACGCGCACGGCCTCTCCGTGGAGGTCCTCGGTCCCGACGGCTCTACGGTCGTGGCGTACGAGGTGACCGACGCGGGCGACGAGACGGCGATGGTCCTCGCGGAGCTGTACCGCCGCTCGGGCGGCTGGAAGTTCCGCGCGGTGGGCCAGGGGTACGTCGACGGGCTGACGGGCCTGGCGAGGGACCACGGGGTGGACGTGACCGAGACCCCGCACGAGCCGCCGGTCCCGGCCCCGGTCCCGGTCCCGGCGCAGGGCGAGCCCGCGCCCCAGCCCCAGGCGCAGGCGCAGGCGCAGCCCCAGCCCCCGGCCACGGCCCGCGTGCGGCGCCCGACCCGGGAGGAGCTCCTGGACATGACCCCGGAGCAGATCCGGGCTCTGGCCCTGGAGGCCCGGGCGTCGGCCGAGGAGACCCCCCACGCCCAGGCCACGGCCGCGCCCCCGCTCCCCCGCCCCTCCACCGGCGAGTGGCGGCACGGCTCCGACTTCACGCCGCGCACGCTGCGCGGCCGCGAGAACGACGTGATCACCCTGGACGGCCTCCCGCCCGGCGTGGTCCTCGTCGAACTCGACGTCACCGGCCCCGGCTACACCGGGATGTGGCCCCTCGACGGCAACAACAAGAAGCTGCGCTACCTGGTCAGCAGCACGATCGACGACTTCCGGGGCCGCGTCACCACCACCGTCCCCGAGGACGGGCGGCTGCGGCTGCGGCTGGAGGCGGACGGGGCCTGGCGGCTGCGGGTCGCGCCGCTGTCGACCGCCCCGCTGCTGACGGGCAGGCGGCTGGAGTCCAGGGGCCCCGACGTCCTGCGGTACACCGGCGGACCGGCCGATGTCGTCTTCGACTACGAGGGCGACTCCAACTTCATCGTCCACCTCTTCGAGCTGGCCGGGCACGACGACCTGACCCGCCTCCCGGCCCACGGCACGAACGCCGTCAACGAGATCGGCCGCCGGAAGGAGACGGTGCCCCTGCCCGCGGGCCCGCTCGTCCTGCGCCTGCCGGCCTCGGACGGGCCGTGGAGCGTGCGCCTGAAGGATCCGGGGGCGTACGGCGGGGCGTCGTACGCCGACGGCGGCGGCGGCATCGGGAAGGTGCTCGAACCCCGCACGGTGCTGAAGTGGCTGCGGCGCGGCCGCTGAGCCCCCGTCGCCCGGTCAGCCCGGCAGCAGCCCCTGCGTCAGGGGCCCGGCCACCGGCAGGTCGGCCACGGCCCCGCCCTTCGTGAGGTGGTCGGTGACGAGGTGCGTGCCGACCGGCTTGAAGTCGGCGACCTGGGTGCCGAGTCCGTTGTCGAGAGGGTCGACGCCCGTGTTGGCCAGCGGGTCGAGCTGGAGCCGGGTCAGCGGGCCGAGCCCGTGGGTGACGCCGGTCAGCGCACCCGAGCCGGCCGCGGCGGCGTCGGTGCGGGTCAGCGAGTCGACGGGCAGCGGCACCGGGGCGACGGCCTGCGCCGCCGCGCCCGCGCCGAGCACCGCCGCACCCGCCGCCGTGACGGAGAGACCGGCCTTCAGGAGGGCGCTGCGGCGGGGGGTCCGGGGTTCTGCGTGACGCGCCATGGGATTCCTTCCGAGGGGTGACCGAGCGGGCACCGACAGTAGTGGAGGTGTGATGCTCGATACCAACGGCCTTCCTCGGTGGTCCCCTGGACGGGGGAATGCCTCACACTGGTGTTCCGTGAGTTCCTCATCGATCCCGACCCGGGTCGTCCTGCTCGCGGGCCCCTCCGGCTCCGGCAAGTCGTCCCTCGCCGCCGTCACCGGCCTCCCTGTCCTGCGCCTCGACGACTTCTACAAGGAGGGCGACGATCCGTCGCTCCCGCTCGTCGACGGCAGTACGGACATCGACTGGGACTCGCCGCTGTCCTGGGACGCGGACGCGGCCGTCGCCGCCGTCCTCGACCTGTGCCGCACGGGCCGCACCGACGTCCCCGTGTACGACCTCGCCGGCAGCGCGCGCGTGGGCAGCGACCGGCTCGACATCGGCCGGACGCCGCTCTTCGTCGCCGAGGGCATCTTCGCGGCGGAGATCGTGTCCCGCTGCCGCGAGCTCGGCGTCCTCGCCGACGCGCTCTGCCTGCGCGGCCGGCCCTCGACGACCTTCCGCCGCCGGCTGGCCCGGGACCTGCGGGAGGGCCGCAAGTCGGTGCCGTTCCTGCTGCGCCGCGGCTGGCGCCTGATGCGCGCCGAGCGCTCGATCGTCGCCCGCCAGACCGCCCTGGGCGCCCACCCGTGCGCGAAGGCCGAGGCCCTCGGCCGGCTCACCGCAGCCGCGGCCGGCCGCCACCGCACCCCGGCGGCCCGCTGACCGACCCGGCCCCGTGCACGCGAAGCGGGTCGTACGAGCCCCCCTGGCTCGTACGACCCGCTTCCTTTCCCCCGTACCCCCGTACGGTCCCCCCGGTTTTCCCCCGTGTTCCCCCCGACCTTCAGGCCACCAGCTCGCCGAAGGACTCCTCCTCGTCACGGCCGAAGCTCAGCACCTCGTCCTCGCGCAGTCGCCGCAGCGAGCGCCAGATGCTCGACTTCACCGTGCCGACACTGATGTCCAGGATCTCCGCGATCTCCGGATCGGTCCGGCCCTCGTAGTAGCGCAGCACCAGCATCGTGCGCTGGAGCTCGGGCAGCCGGGCCAGCGCCTGCCACAGGACCGCGCGCAGCTCGGTGCCCCGCATCGCGTCCGTCTCGCCGACCGTCTCCGGCAGCTCCTCGGTCGGGTACTCGTTGAGCTTGCGCCGCCGCCAGGCGCTGATGTGCAGATTGGTCATCGTGCGACGCAGGTACCCGCCGACGGCGGCCTTGTCGCTGATCCGGTCCCAGGCGCGGTACGTGGAGAACAGCGCGCTCTGGAGCAGGTCCTCGGCCTCGAAGCGGTCACCGGTGAGGTGGTAGGCGGTGGCGTACAGGGAGGCACGACGCTCCTGGACGTAGGCCGTGAACTCGGCCTCCGAGCACCCGGAGCGCTCCCCCGTGACCTCCCCGTACGCCGCTCCCCCGTCAGCGACGGCGACCATGTACGGCGCCTTGCGCTGACGCCCGACGCTGCGAACGCACCCCCGCCCGCTCACCGCGCCGGACTTCTCCGTGCTCCGTACGACGTCGTGGAGCCGCGTGACAACTGCGCTTGAGGTGGTGCTGTGCAGTGCGGTCATCTCGCGCCCCCCGTCGGTTGGAGTCCGTATCGGTCCGTGTGCCAAGAAGCTTGCCCCCGGGACTTCATGGCGCTGTCCGCCGACTGTCACAGACGTGTCACAGGGGGGCCGGACAGAAGCGAGCCTCCGAGCGGTCGATCCCGGACGGCCGCATGCGACAGAATGACGTTCGTGCCTTTTCTGTTGCTGATCGAGGACGACGACGCCATCCGCACGGCCCTCGAACTCTCCCTGTCCCGGCAGGGCCACCGGGTGGCCACCGCCGCGACCGGTGAGGACGGCCTGCAGCTGCTGCGCGAGCAGCGGCCCGACCTGGTCGTCCTCGACGTCATGCTGCCCGGCATCGACGGCTTCGAGGTGTGCCGGCGCATCCGGCGCACCGACCAGCTGCCGATCATCCTGCTGACCGCGCGCAGCGACGACATCGACGTGGTCGTCGGCCTGGAGTCGGGCGCCGACGACTACGTGGTCAAGCCGGTGCAGGGGCGGGTGCTCGACGCCCGCATCCGGGCCGTACTGCGGCGCGGGGAGCGGGAGTCGACCGACTCGGCGACCTTCGGGTCCCTGGTCATCGACCGGGCGGCGATGACGGTCACGAAGAACGGCGAGGACCTCCAGCTCACGCCGACCGAGCTGCGGCTGCTCCTGGAGCTGAGCCGCCGTCCCGGACAGGCCCTGTCGCGGCAGCAGTTGCTGCGGCTGGTGTGGGAGCACGACTACCTCGGCGACTCGCGGCTCGTCGACGCCTGCGTGCAGCGGCTGCGCGCCAAGGTGGAGGACGTGCCGTCCTCGCCGACGCTGATCCGTACGGTACGGGGCGTGGGTTACCGGCTGGACGTTCCTGCGTGAGCCGGGGGAACAGGGGGACCGCCGCACGGCTGCGCCTGTCGAGCCTGCGGCTCCGGCTCATCGTCGTCTTCGCGCTGGTCGCGCTCACCGCGGCCGTCGCCGCGTCCGGCATCGCGTACTGGCTCAACCGGGAGGCGGTCCTGACCCGCACCCAGGACGGGGCCCTGAACGACTTCCGGCAGGAGATGCAGAACCGGGCGGCGACGCTGCCCCTGCACCCGACCGAGGACGAACTGCGGCGCACCGCCGAGCAGATGGCGAGCGGCAGCGCCGGCTACCAGGTGCTGCTGCTCGGCGAGCGGGCGGCGGGCAAGCCGATCACCGGCGCCTCCGACCCGGACCGGTTCACGCTGGCCGACGTGCCGCGCGAGCTGCGCGTGGCCGTGGACACCGAGCGGCCGGTCACGGACGCCAACCCGTATCCGTACCACCTGTTCTGGCAGCGTACGGAGCGCGGCGGGACGCCGTACCTGGTCGGCGGGACGCGGATCGACGGCGGGGGGCCCGCCGGTTACATGTTCAAGTCGCTCGCCGCGGAGAAGGCCGACCTCAACTCGCTCGCCTGGTCGCTGGGGATCGCCACGGCCCTCGCGGTGGCCGGGTCCGTGCTGCTCGCCCAGGTCGCCGCGTCGACCGTGCTGCGTCCGGTGCGCCGCCTCGGCGAGGCCGCCGAGCAGCTCGGCGAGGGCAAGCTCGACACCCGGCTGCGGGTCTCCGGCAACGACGAACTCGCCGATCTCTCGCGGACGTTCAACAACGCGGCCGAGTCGCTGCAGAAGCAGGTCGCCGACATGAGCGCCCGGGAGGAGTCGAGCCGCCGGTTCGTCGCCGACATGTCGCACGAGCTGCGGACCCCGCTGACGGCGCTGACCGCCGTGACGGAGGTCCTGGAGGACGAGCAGGACTCCCTCGACCCGATGATCGCCCCGGCCGTCGCCCTCGTGGTGAGCGAGACCCGGCGCCTCAACGACCTGGTGGAGAACCTGATGGAGGTGACCCGCTTCGACGCGGGCACCGCCCGGCTCGTCCTCGACGACGTGGACATCGCCGACCAGATCACCGCCTGCATCGACGCCCGCGCCTGGCTGGACGCCGTCGACCTGGACGCCGAGCGCGGGATCGTGGCGCGGCTCGACCCGCGGCGGCTGGACGTGATCCTGGCGAACCTCATCGGGAACGCGCTCAAGCACGGCGGCTCGCCGGTGCGGGTGTCGGTCCGCACCGAGGAGACCGCCGACGGCGCGGAGGAGCTGGTCGTCGCGGTCCGGGACCACGGGCCGGGCATTCCCGAAGAGGTGCTGCCGCACGTCTTCGACCGTTTCTACAAGGCGAGCGCGTCCCGGCCCCGGTCGGACGGCAGCGGACTCGGCCTGTCGATCGCCATGGAGAACGCGCTGATCCACGAGGGGTCGATCACGGCCTCCAACTCGGTCGGCGAGGACGGGTCGGTGGACGGCGCGGTGTTCGTGCTGCGGCTGCCCCGGGACGCCTCCGGGATCGCGCGCGAGTCGCGGGTGGAGGAAGAGTGAGACGCCGTACGGCAGGCACGGTCGCCCTGGTGGCGGCCGTGCTCAGCACGCTGGTCACCGGCTGTGGGATCAGGACGACCTCGGTGCCGGTCGACGCGGGCGCGGCCCCGTCCCGGGTGCCGTGCAGCGCGTCGACCGGGCGGACCGCGGACGGGACCCTGGCGCAGGGCGTCGCCGTCCGGGTCTTCCTGGTGTGCGGGGCGCAGCTGGAGGCCGTGGAGCGCGGGACCCCGACGCCGGAGGAGAAGGCGGGCCGCGACCGGGTGCGGACGGCGTCGGAGGTGCTGACGCAGCTGCTCGCCGGTCCGTCGGACGAGGAGCGCGAGGCCGGGTTCACGACGGCGGTGCGCGGTCCGCTCGCGGTGACCGCCGGTCACCACGGCGACCCGGAGGGGACGCTGCGGCTGACCCGTCAGCCGGAGGACCTGCCGCCGACGGCGCTGTCGCAGATCGTCTGCACCTTCGCCGGGAGTGCGGCGGGCGCGGGCGACGGCACGGTGCTGCTGGGCGGGCCCGGGGCGTACGCCCCGAAGCGCTACCGGTGTACGACGGAGCTGCGCGAACGCCCGGAGTCGGTGCCGCCGACGGCCCCGGTGCCGTCGGTCTCCCCCAGCCGCTCGGCCTGAGCGGTCCGCTGGGTTCCGCGGGGAACCGCGCGGAACCGGTGCGCCCCTGGCCGGCGTCTTCGGGGGCGTGCAGTCTCAGGGTTCCGGTGGCAGGGCCGCCGTGGTCGTCCGCGTGGCGGGGTTCGTGCTCCTCGCCGCGCATCTGCTGTTCGTGGCCTGGGTCGCGCTGCGCCCCCGCGACGTGGCGTGGGTGACCGCTCCGAACACCGTCCCGCTCGCCGGGCTCCGGGCCGATCTGGCGCTCGGCGGGGCCGAGGCCGCCCGGCTGATCGGTGAGGGGCTGCTCCTCCTGGCGCCGCTCGGGGTGCTGCTGCCGATGGCCGACGGGCGGCTCCGGGTCTCCCCGTGGGCGTCGTTCGCCCGGACGACGGCGGCCGGGGCGCTGGTGTCGCTGGCGGTGGAGCTCTTCCAGACGGCCGTGCCGGGGCAGGTCGTGGACGTGGACTCGGTCCTCCTGAACACCGCGGGGGTGGCCCTCGCGCATCTGCTGCTGGTCCCGGCCGTGCGGGCGCGGCTGCGCCGCGGGGCGGAGGCGCGGGGCGGCGGCTCGTCCTCGGGGACCAGGCCGGCCCGGGGTTCCGCCCGACCGCGGAACGAGGCGGCTCAGGGTGCGACCCCGACGATTTCCAGGGTTCCGATCGCCCGGTAGACCGACGCCCGGGGGCCTGCCGCGGCGGCACCATGGAGTCATCGGGAGCCCGACGGAGCGGCTCCCGGACCGACCCCGAAGGAGCCCACCATGGCCGCTCTCGCCCGCCCCCGTGACGGACGCATGATCGGCGGAGTGTGCGCGGCGCTGGCCCGGCGCTTCGGCACCTCCGCGACCACGATGCGCGTGGTCTTCCTGGCCTCGTGTCTGCTGCCCGGCCCGCAGTTCGTGCTCTACCTGGCGCTGTGGCTCCTCCTCCCGCAGGAGAAGGCCGCGCGGACGGCCGCCTGGTAGGGCCCGGCGTACGCCGAAGGGGCGCGTGCCCGGTTCTCCGGGTGCGCGCCCCTTCGGCGTGTGGGGGACGGCTCGGGTCAGCCGACCGGCAGGGAGCCGGGGGCGAGACCGCCGAGGAGGCCGGTGACCTGGCCGACCGGGGTGGCGCCGAGGGCGCCGGTGGCGGCGTCGAGCGGCATGTTCTGCGTCGCCTGGCCGGCGGCGGCGGGCAGGGTCCGCACGCCCTGGTCCAGGCCCTGGCCGAGGGCGCCCTGGCCGGCGCCGAGGGCCTCGCCCGCGCCGTCGGGAAGCTCGGTGAGGCCGTCGCCCAGCGGCACGACGCCGGTCACGGTGGAGACCGCGTCGGCGTTGACGGGCAGGGACGCCGGGGCGGCGGCGGAGGCCGTGCCCGCTGCGGCGGCGGCGAAGGCGGCGCCGAGGGCGGCGACACCGAGCTTCTTGGCGGCAGACTGCTTCATCAGAAAATCGTCCTTGGGATCCGGGGCTTCGGGGAAAGCCCGAAAGGGAGGTCCGGGAAAGGGGAGCGGCTCTGCAAACTAACCACCGGGCGACCTCCCCGCAAACACCGGAACGCGGCCGGGTGTCGCGCCACCCGGCCGTCCGGTGCGGCCCCCAAGGGGCCTGCGGTCAGTCCGACGTTCCGGAAGACCCGCTGGTCACGGCTGTCTGCTGGAACAGCCATGCGGACTTGAGCTCGGCATAACCGGGCTTGATCACGTCGTTGATCATGGCCAGTCGTTCATCGAAAGGGATGAACGCTGATTTCATCGCATTGACCGTGAACCACTGCATGTCGTCGAGCGTGTAAGCGAATGCGCCGACAAGGTGCTCGAATTCACGGCTCATGCTGGTGCCGCTCATCAGACGGTTGTCGGTGTTGACCGTCGCGCGGAAGTGGAGCCGCCGGAGCAGGCCGATGGGGTGCTCCGCGTACGAGGCGGCGGCGCCGGTCTGGAGGTTGGAGGTGGGGCACATCTCCAGCGGGACGCGCTTGTCCCTGACGTACGCGGCGAGGCGGCCGAGCTTCACCGCGCCGGTTTCGTCGACCTCGATGTCGTCGATGATCCGCACGCCGTGGCCGAGCCGGTCGGCGCCGCACCACTGGAGCGCCTGCCAGATGGACGGCAGGCCGAAGGCCTCGCCCGCGTGGATGGTGAAGTGGTTGTTCTCCCGCTTCAGGTACTCGAAGGCGTCGAGGTGGCGGGTGGGCGGGAAGCCGGCCTCGGCGCCCGCGATGTCGAAGCCGACGACGCCGGTGTCGCGGTAGCGGTTGGCGAGTTCGGCGATCTCCAGGGCGCGGGCGGCGTGCCGCATGGCGGTGAGGAGGGCGCCGATCCGGATGCGGCGGCCGTTCTCCGCGGCCCGGCGCTCGCCCTCGCGGAATCCCTCGTTGACCGCCTCGACGACCTCTTCGAGGGTGAGTCCGCCCTCCAGGTGCTGTTCGGGGGCGTAGCGCACCTCGGCGTAGACGACGCCGTCCTCGGCGAGGTCGACGGCGCACTCGGCGGCGACGCGGACCAGGGCGTCCCGGGTCTGCATGACGGCGCAGGTGTGCGCGAAGGTCTCCAGGTACCGTTCGAGCGATCCGGAGTCGGCGGCCTCCCGGAACCAGACGCCGAGCTTTTCGGGTTCGGTCTCGGGGAGCTGTGAGTAACCCTGCTGCCGGGCGAGTTCGATGATCGTGCCGGGGCGCAGTCCGCCGTCGAGGTGGTCGTGGAGCAGCACCTTCGGGGCACGGCGGATCTGGTCCGCGGTGGGGACGTTGGGGGTCTGGCTCGTCATTGCCGCACTCTAGCCCCTACGCGCGTAGAACGGCCCGTGTCGCGCGGTTTTTCTCCCGGCGGCTTCGGCGGCGCGCGGGGTCCCGGACGCCCGGACGGGCGCTGTGGCCCGAACGGGCCGGGGTGGCGCGGGCGTTCGCCCCGCGCGGCGATACGCAACGGTGACCGCTCGTACCGCTGGCGTACACCTCGGCTTCTGAGACTGTTCTGCCATGGCGCACTTCGCACTCGTGGGGACCGCCGACGGCCGGAGACCCCGGCTCGGTCGGCCGGTCGGGGTTTCGCAGTCGGTCACGACCGTGGGCGGGGTGGTGCTGCTCCTGCCGGACGGCGTGCCGGCGTCGGGCCGGGGGGCCTCGGTGCGGGCCCACGCGGCGCTGCTGCCGCTGGGGCGCGCGCTCGCCCGCGCCGGCCGGGACGAGGGGCTCGTCGTCCATGTCGTGCGCTACCGGGGACGCGGCTGGAACGGCGCCGACGCGGACCTCGCGGCGGACGCCTCCTGGGCGGTCGCCGAGGCCGTACGGCGCTACGGCGACGTCCCGGTCTGCCTCGCCGGGCACGGGATGGGGGCGCGGGCGGCGCTGTGGGCGGCCGGGCATCCGGCGGTCGGCGCGGTCCTGGCGCTCGCGCCCTGGCTGCCGGAGGACGACGTGGCGGCGGAGCCGGAGCCGGTGCGGCAGCTGGTGGGGCGGCGGGTCCTGGTCGTGCACGGCACGAACGACTTCCGCAGGGACCCGGAGCTGTCGTTCCGGTTCGCCGCGCGGGCCAAGAAGGCCAACCGGGAGACGTGCCGCTTCGAGGTCCACGCGGACGGGCACGCGCTGCGCCAGTACGCGGAGGAGGTGCGGGCCCTGGCGGCGGACTTCGTCCTGGGAGCGCTCTTCGCCCGGCCGGTCGGCCGGCCGCTGACGGACGCGATGGCGGCCCCGCCGCCGCTGGGCCTGCGGATGCCGCTGGCGGCGGGGTACGGCGGCTCACGCCGACGGTGAGCGGCGCCCGGGCGACGCAGTACCCGGCCCGGCGGGCGGGGCCGCGCTCGGCGAGGGCGGCGGCCCGGCGGGGGTCCCGGCCGGCGGTCCGGCGCTCGGCCCGGCGGGCGGCGCTGCGGGAGGCGCGGTGGGAGGCTCCTTCGGGAGCAGATGGCCGCGCCTGCTCAGCAGGAACTTCTTGAAGGCCGCGACAGGCGCGGTGTCGGGGTGGCCGTCGAGCCAGGCGACGCCGATCTCGCGGACCGCCCGCGGCGCGGTGACGGTGAGTTCCACGACGCCGGGGCGCGGGACCGCGGGCGGCGGCAGCAGGGCGACGCCCAGGCCCGCCGCGACGAGGCCGCGGAGCGTCTCGGCCTCCTCGCCCTCGAAGGCCACGCGCGGGGTGAACCCGGCCTCGGCGCACAGGTCGTCGGTGATGCGGCGGAGCCCGTACCCCGGTTCCAGGGTCACGAAGGTCTCGTCGGCCGCCTCGGCGAGCCGGATGCGCTTGCGGCCCGCGAGGCGGTGGTCGTCGGGGACGACCAGCCGCAGCCGCTGCTCGTCGAGGCGGCGGGCGACCAGGTCGGGCGCGTCCGGCACCGGCGAGGTGAGACAGAGGTCGAGGTCCCCGGCGCGGAGCCGCTCGATCATGGCCTCGCCGTAGTTCTGCACCAGGGTGAAGCGGACGCGCGGGTGGTCGACGCGGAAGGCGCGGATGAGGCCGGGGACCGTCTCGGAGCCCATGGTGTGCAGGAAGCCGAAGGCGACCCGCCCCGCGGCCGGGTCGGCGTCGGCCCGTACGGTGTCGGCGGCCCGCTCGACCTCGGTGAGGGCGCGGTCGGCGGCGGCGAGGAAACGGCGGCCCGCGGGGGTGAGGGAGACCGTGCGGCCCCGGCGGGCGAAGAGGGCGACGCCGAGGTCCTGTTCGAGCCGGACCATCGCGCGCGAGAGCGTCGACTGGGGGACGCCCATCTCGGCGGCGGCGCGGGTGACGTGCTCGTGCCGGGCGACGGCCGCGAAGTACGCGAGCCGCGGGGCGAGCAGCAGCCCCATGTCTTCTTCGTTACTGTTCGGTGACAGCCGGGGCTGTGACCTGTACTCATGCGCCATGGGAACGATTACAGCAGTTCCGTGCATTGGACGCATGAAACGGAGCGTCCTACGTTCGAGACATGCCTCCTGCCAGTACCGAGGCGGCCGCCACCAGCGCGTCCGCCGACACCCGCCTCTCCCCCGGCACCCCCGGCTACCGCCGGACGAGCCTCGCGCTCTTCGCCGCCGGTCTGGCCGCCTTCGCGCTCCTCTACTCCACGCAGGCCCTCCTCCCGGCCATCTCCGCCGAGTTCGGCGCCACCGCGTCCGCCGCCTCCTGGACGGTCTCGGCCGCGACCGCCGCCCTCGCCCTCTGCGTCCTGCCGCTCAGCGCCCTCTCGGAGCGCTTCGGCCGCCGCACGATGATGACCGCCTCCCTCACGGTCGCCGTCGCCGTCGCGCTCCTCGTGCCGTTAGCCCCGAACCTCGCGACGCTGGTCGTCCTGCGCGCCGTCCAGGGCGCGGCCCTCGCCGGGCTCCCCGCCTCCGCGATGGCGTACCTGGCCGAGGAGGTGCGGCCGCGGGCCCTGATCGGCGCGATCGGCCTCTTCGTGGCGGGCAACTCCATCGGCGGCATGAGCGGCCGGATCGTCACCGGCTGGGCGGCCCAGCTGTGGGGCTGGCGCGCGGGTCTGGCCGCGGTCGGCCTGACCTCGCTGGTCTGCGTGGTCGCCTTCCGGGCGCTGCTGCCGAAGGCTCGGCACTTCACGCCCGGCACGCTCCACCCGAAGGCGCTGGCGAGCACGGTCCGGACGCACCTGTCGGATCCGCTGCTACTGCGGCTGTACGGCATCGGCGCGCTGTTCATGACGGTCTTCGGCGCCGTGTACACGGTCATCGGCTACCGCCTGGTGGAGGCGCCGTTCTCGCTCCCGCAGGGCGTGATCGGCTCGATCTTCCTGGTCTACCTGGTGGGTACGGCCTCCTCGGCCGCCGCCGGACAGCTCGTCGCCCGGCTCGGCCGGCGCGGGGCGCTCTACCTGGCGGTGACGACGACCGCCGCGGGCCTGCTCCTCTCGCTCTCGGACGCGCTCGCCGCCGTCCTCGCGGGCCTGGTCCTGATCACGGCCGGCTTCTTCGCGGGCCACGCCGTCGCCTCGGCGGCCGTGAGCCGTACGGCGACGACGGGCCGGGCGCAGGCGTCGGCGCTGTACCAGTCCGCGTACTACCTCGGCAGCAGCGCGGGCGGCACGCTCGGCGCGGTCGCCTTCCACGCGGGCGGCTGGGCGGGCACGGTGGTGATCGGCCTCGTCGCGGTGGCCGGCGTCGTCTCGATCACCCTGTACGGCTCGCACAGCGCGCGCGTCGAGGCGCGACGGCTCCGGCCCGCCGCCGCATGACCCCTTCCGCGCCGGGGCCGCAACCGACATCCTCCCCCGTACGTCCTCAATGTCAGGGACTCGAGGGGGAGTTGAAGATCATGAACGGAAACAGGCAGCGCATCGGCAGAAAAGCGGGCATCGCCGCCGGGATCACGTCGCTCGTGGTGCCGATGACGATCGCGCTCGGTGCGGCCCCGGCGCAGGCGGCCTCGTGCAACGTGACGACGGGGCCGTACCAGAAGCAGGTCGAGAAGTTCCTGGGCCGGACGGTCGACGGGCGCCAGTCGCTCGGCGACTGCCAGGCCATCCAGGCCTTCCAGCGCACGCACGGCATCACCCCGACCATGGGGTACGCGGGTCCGCTCACCTGGCGGACCATGGACACCATGCTCCAGCAGCGGGCCGCCGGCACCACGCCCAACCGCTCGGGCGCCTGCCCCACCAACCGGGGCCGGATCGCCTGCGTGGACCTCACGCGCCAGCTCACCTGGATCCAGGACGGCTCGCGCCTGAAGTACGGCCCCGTGCCGGTGCGCACCGGCCGGGACGGCGCCGAGACCCGTACGGGCTCCAAGAAGATCTACTGGCGCAACATCAACCACTGGTCGACGATCTACAACGTCTCCATGCCGTACTCGCAGTTCTTCGACGGCGGGCAGGCCTTCCACTCCACCACCAAGTCGATGTGGAACCCGCCCGGTTCGGGCGGCTGCGTCAACATGCGGCCGGCGGACGCGAAAGCGTACTGGAACCTGCTCAGGAACGGGGACGACGTCTTCGTCTACGGGCGCAAGCCGGGAACCTGACCCCGGCTGTCGGTCCCCTGCGGTAGCTTCCCCTCATCGGCACCGGTCGGTGTCGATGAGGGGTGAGTGTGGGGTGTGGACCCGATGAGCGACGTGGCCGCGAAGACCGACGAACTCGACAAGTACCGCAGGGAGCTGACCGGTTACTGCTACCGGATGCTCGGCTCGTCCTTCGAGGCGGAGGACGCGGTGCAGGACACCATGGTCCGCGCCTGGAAGGCCATGGACTCCTTCGAGGGCCGCTCGTCGCTGCGGTCCTGGCTCTACCGGATCGCCACCAACGTCTGCCTGGACGCGCTCAACGCGGGGAACCGGAGGGCGCGGCCCATGGACCTGACCGGCCCGACGCCCGTCGCACAGGCGCAGCTCGTCAAGCAGCCGGAGATCACCTGGCTGGAGCCCGTCCCCGACGGCCGGGTCCTGCCGTCGGCCACCGACCCGGCGGAGACGGCCGTCTCGCGCGAGACCGTGCGCCTGGCGTTCGTGGCCGCGCTCCAGCACCTGCCGCCCAAGCAGCGGGCGGTCCTCATCCTGCGCGAGGTCCTCGCCTGGAAGGCGAGCGAGGTCGCCGAGCTCCTCGACACCTCCGTCGCCTCCGTCAACAGCGCGCTCCAGCGGGCCCGGGCCACCATCGCCGAGCAGGCCCCGGCGGAGTCGGACGCGGCGGACCCGCTGGACGAGGAGCAGCAGGCCCTGCTCGAACGGTACGTGGCCGCCTTCGAGGGCTACGACATGAAGGCGCTGACGGCGCTCCTCCACGAGGACGCGACCATGTCCATGCCGCCGTACGACCTGTGGCTCCAGGGCCACGACGACATCGTCGGCTGGATGCTGGGCGTCGGCGACGTGTGCCGCGGCTCGAAGCTGGTCCCGACGGTGGCGAACGGCTCCCCGGCCTTCGCGCACTACCACCCGGACCCGGAGGGCGGTTACAGCCCGTGGGCGCTGATCGTCCTGGAGCTGCGGGACGGCAAGGTCGGCGGGATGGACTTCTTCCTGGACACCGAGCGCTGGTTCCCCCTCTTCGACCTGCCGGCTCGCCTGGAGGCGTAGCTTCCCCCTAGATTCCCAGCCGCTCCGCCAGTCCGGTCAAAAGGAGCAGGGCCCGCAGGTCGGGCCGTGCTCCGTGGAAGCGGATGCGGTGGCCGCTGCGCCCGGCGGCGAGTTTCAGCCGGGCGAGGGCGTCGACGGCGGCGAGGTCGGCGGGCGCGAGCGCGCCGACCTCGCAGACCACGTCGGTCGGCGGGGCCGCTGCCAGCTCCGCGCAGAGGCGGTCGACGTCCGGGCGGGTGGGCCGGGCGGGCAGGGTCATGACGAGGGGCTGACTGGTGTCCACATCCGTCTGACCGGGCGGGGGCGGAGAACTCATCGCGGGCCGGATCGGGAGCGCGACCGCGGGGTCGATCGAGGGCCCGGCTCGTTAGGCTGCGGATCATGACTCCCGAACCCGTCGAACTGGTGATCTTCGACTGTGACGGCGTGCTGGTGGACAGCGAGCGCATCTACTGCCGCGTCGACCGTGACGTCTTCGCCTCCCTCGGGGCCGAGTTCACCGAGGCCGAGGTGATCGAGCACTTCGTCGGCTCCTCCCACGAGGCGCTGACGGCCATCCTGGAGCAGCGGATCGGCCGCCCCCTGGAGGCCGACTGGCACGCGCCCTACCGGCGGCTGTACGAGGACGCCCTGGACGCGGAGCTGACCGCGGTCGAGGGCGTCGCCGAGGTGCTCGACGCCCTGGCGGTGCCGTACTGCCTCGCCTCCAACGGCAGCCACCGCTCCATCCGCGGCAACCTCGCCCGCACGGGTCTCCTGGACCGCTTCGAGGGCCGGATGTTCAGCGCCCGCGACGTCGCCCGTGGCAAGCCGGCCCCGGACCTGTTCCTGCACGCGGCGGCCGCGATGGGCGTGCCGCCCGAGCGCTGCGCGGTGGTGGAGGACAGCCCCTACGGCGTCGAGGCGGCCCGCGCGGCGGGGATGCGGGCGTACGGCTACTGCGGGGGTCTGACCGGGGCGGAGCGGCTGCGCGGCCCGCGGACGGTGGTCTTCGGCCACATGCGGGAGCTGCCGGGGCTGCTGGGGGCCGCGGTCGGCTGACGGGAGCCCGGCGGAGTGCGCCGGGAGGCCCGCGTCACCGGTCCGGGAACGCCGAACGGGACCGGTGGGGGTCCACCGGTCCCGCAGGCGTACGCCCGAGGCCCCCGCTCCGCGTGCCGGGTCAGGCGATGCGGTCCAGGACGATCGGGTTCGGCGTGAAGTCCGTGCCCGCCGGGGCGATGTCCCAGGCCGAGCCAAGGGACTGGAGGGCGTAGTCGAACTTCTCCGGGGTGTCCGTGTGCAGGGTCAGCAGCGGCTGGCCCGCCGTCACCGTGTCGCCCGGCTTCGCGTGGAGCTCGACGCCCGCGCCCGCCTGCACCGGGTCCTCCTTGCGGGCGCGGCCCGCGCCCAGGCGCCAGGCGGCGATGCCGACGTCGTACGCGTCGAGGCGGGTCAGGACTCCCGAGGCGGGGGCCGTGACGACGTGCTGCTCGCGGGCGACCGGGAGGGTCGCGTCCGGGTCGCCGCCCTGGGCCGCGATCATCCGGCGCCAGACGTCCATCGCCGAGCCGTCCTTGAGGGCCTTCGCCGGGTCGGCGTCCTTCACGCCGGCCGCGTCGAGCATCTCGCGGGCGAGCGCGATCGTCAGCTCGACGACGTCCGCCGGGCCGCCGCCCGCGAGGACCTCCACGGACTCGCGGACCTCCAGGGCGTTGCCGGCGGTGAGGCCGAGCGGGGTCGACATGTCGGTGAGGAGCGCGACCGTCTTCACGCCGCTGTCGGTGCCGAGCGCGACCATGGTGGAGGCCAGCTCGCGGGCGTCCTCGATCGTCTTCATGAAGGCGCCGGTGCCGACCTTCACGTCGAGCACGAGGGAGCCGGTGCCCTCGGCGATCTTCTTGGACATGATGGAGCTGGCGATCAGCGGGATCGCCTCGACGGTGCCGGTCACGTCGCGGAGCGCGTACAGCTTCTTGTCGGCCGGGGCGAGGCCGTCGCCCGCCGCGCAGATGACCGCGCCGGTGGTGTCGAGGACGTGCAGCATCTCCTCGTTGGAGAGCAGGGCGCGCCAGCCGGGGATGGACTCCAGCTTGTCGAGGGTGCCGCCGGTGTGGCCGAGGCCGCGGCCGGAGAGCTGCGGTACGGCGGCGCCGCAGGCGGCGACGAGCGGGGCGAGCGGCAGGGTGATCTTGTCGCCGACGCCGCCGGTGGAGTGCTTGTCGGCGGTGGGGCGGGAGAGCGCGTCGAAGTTCATCCGCTCGCCGGAGGCGATCATGGCCGCGGTCCAGCGGGCGATCTCGTCGCGGTTCATGCCGTTGAGCAGGATCGCCATGGCCAGGGCGGACATCTGCTCGTCGGCGACGACCCCGCGGGTGTACGCGTCGATGACCCAGTCGATCTGCTCCGGACTCAGCTCGCCCTTGTCCCGCTTGGTGCGGATGACGGAGATGACGTCCATGGTGGTGCCTCTTTCTACGCGCATAGAGGGGGAAAGGCGAGCGACCCTTCCCATCGTGCCGGAAGGGTCGCTCCGAGGTGTTACGTGACGAGGTGGTCCGGCCCGAAGGCCTGGGGGAGCATCTCGTCCAGGGTCAGGAAGCCGCCCGGGGTCTCCAGGACGAGCTCGGGGCCCCCGAACTCGTACAGGAGCTGTCGGCACCGGCCGCAGGGCACCAGGGACTCGCCCCGGCCGTCCACGCACACGAAGTGCGTGAGCCGCCCGCCGCCGGTCGCCTGGAGCTGCGACACCAGACCGCACTCGGCGCACAGGCCGAGGCCGAAGGAGGCGTTCTCCACGTTGCAGCCGGAGACCACGCGGCCGTCGTCCACGAGGGCCGCGGCGCCGACCGGGTACCCCGAGTACGGGGCGTAGGCGTGGGCCATGGCCTCGCGCGCCGCGACCCGCAGGGCCTCCCAGTCCGGGGCGGTCACTTGCCCTGGCCCTTCCGGTACGGCAGGCCGTCCGCCTTGGGCATCCGCAGGCGCTGCGCCGAGAGGGCGAGCACGAGCAGGGTGGTGACGTACGGGGCGGCGTCGACGAACTGGCTCGGGACCTCGTCGGTGAACGCGTACCAGAGGAAGAAGCCGACGGCGGACGCGGCGGCGACCGCGGCGGGCACGTACTTCTTCTTGTACAGCTGCCAGGCGGCGGCGACCACGAGGAGCACCGCGACGAGCAGCAGCATGGCGTGGACGTTCTCGGCGCCGCCGCGCAGCTTGAGGCTGTCGGTGAAGCCGAAGAGTCCGGCGCCCAGGGCCATGCCGCCGGGCATCCAGTTGCCGAAGATCATCGCGGCGAGGCCGATGAAGCCGCGGCCGCCGGTCTGGCCCTCCTGGTAGATGCCGGTGGAGACGATGGCGAGGAAGGCGCCGCCGAGGCCCGCGAGGCCGCCGGAGATGACGACGGCGATGTACTTGTACTTGTAGACGTTGACGCCGAGGGACTCGGCGGCGACCGGGTTCTCACCGCAGGAGCGCAGCCGCAGGCCGAAGGCCGTGCGCCACAGCAGCCACCACGTGGCGGGGATCAGCAGGAGCGCGACGACGGTCAGCAGCGACAGGTTGGTCACCAGGCCGCCGATGATGCCGGCGAGGTCGGAGACCAGGAACCAGTGCTTGGCCTGGAGTTCCTGGAGCCAGTCGGAGAGCCCCGGGATCGTGATCTTGGTGATCTCCTCGATGCGCGGGGACTGCTTGGAGGAGCCGCCCTCGGCCTCGGCGAAGGTGAAGTTCGACAGGTACTGGGTGAAGCCGACCGCGAGGATGTTGATCGCCACACCGGAGACGATGTGGTTCACGTTGAACGTGACGGTGATGATCGCGTGCAGGAGGCCGCCGATCGCACCGCCGGCGATGCCGACGAGGACGCCGGTCCAGGGGCCCCACTGGTAGCCGGCCCAGGCGCCGAACCAGGTGCCGAGCACCATCATGCCTTCGAGGCCGATGTTGACGACGCCCGCGCGCTCGGCCCACAGGCCGCCGAGACCGGCGAGGCCGATCGGGACGGCGAGCTGGAGGGCACCGGAGACCTGGCCCACGGAGGTGAGGTCGTTGGCGCCGGAGACGGCGCGGACGAACGAGAAGAGGACGAGTCCGGCCGCGACGATCAGCAGGATCCACGGCAGGGTGAGCTTGCGGCGGCCGCCGCCCTTGGGCGCGGCGCTCGGCTTGGTGACAGTGCCGGTGCTCATGCCGAGACCTCCTTGTCGGTCTTGAGGGCGCCGCCGGCGGCGAGTTCCTCGCCGACCTTCTGCTGCTGGCGGCGGAGCCCGTAACGGCGGACGAGCTCGTAGGAGACGACCACGGCGATCACGATGATGCCCTGCATGATCTTGGTGATCTCCTTCGGGTAGCCGAAGGTGTCGAGCGACGAGGACGTCTTGTCGAGGAAGGCGAAGAGCAGGGCGGCGAAGAGGACGCCCACCGGGTGGTTGCGGCCGAGCAGCGCGATGGTGATCGCGGTGAAGCCGACGCCGACCGGGAAGTCGAGGCTGTACGTGTGCGACTCGCCGAGCAGCGTGGGCATGCCGGAGAGGCCCGCCAGCGCACCCGAGATCAGCATCGAGGTGAGGACCATCTTCTTGGCGTCGACGCCGCTCGCCTGGGCGGCGGACTCGCTGGCGCCGGTAGCGCGCAGGTCGAAGCCGAAGCGGGTGCGGTTGAGGACGAACCAGTAGACGACGCCGAGGGCGAGCGCGACGAAGGTGAAGCCGTAGATGACGCCGTTGCCCTGGCCCATGTCGATGCCGGGGAACCAGCCGGACTCGGCGATGCGGCCGGTGGTGAGGTTGTTGGAGCCCTCGGGCTGGACGCCGAAGTTCTTCGGCAGGATCAGCCAGGCCACCAGGGCGGTCGCGATGGCGTTCAGCATGATCGTCGAGACGACCTCGGAGACGCCGCGGGTGGTCTTCAGGAGGCCGGCGATGCCGGCCCAGAAGGCGCCCGTGAGCATGGCGACGAGCACGATCAGCAGGATGTGCAGGGGGCCGGGGAGTTCGATCGAGGCTCCGACGAGCGCCGACACCATCGCGGCGAGGCGGTACTGGCCGTCGACGCCGATGTTGAAGAGGTTCATCCGGAAGCCGACGGCCACGGCCAGGGCCGCCAGGTAGTAGATCCCGGTCTGGTTGATGATCAGGACCTGGATGTCGGAGTACCCGGCGTTCTCGATCATCAGCCGGATCGGCTCGATCGGGTCGAGGCCCGTCGCGAGCAGCACCAGCATGGTGAGGACGAACGAGGAGACCAGCGCGAGCACCGGGCCCGCGGCCCCGATGATCAGCTTGTCCTTGTCGAATTTCATCATCGGGCGTCACCGTCTTCGGGGTGCTCTTCGGTGCCTTCGAGGTGGCCGGAGGCCGCACCGGTCATGGCGGAGCCCAGCTCTTCGGGCGTGATGGTCGCGGGGTCGGCGTCCGCGACGAGCCTGCCGCGGTACATGACCCGGAGGGTGTCGGAGAGGCCGATCAGCTCGTCGAGGTCGGCGGAGATCAGCAGGACGGCCAGGCCCTCGCGGCGGGCGTCGCGGATGGCGTCCCAGATCTGCGCCTGCGCGCCGACGTCCACGCCGCGGGTGGGGTGGGCGGCGATCAGGAACTTCGGGGCGTGGCTCATCTCGCGGCCGACGATCAGCTTCTGCTGGTTGCCGCCGGAGAGGGAGGCCGCGGTGACGTCGATGCCGGGGGTGCGGACGTCGTACTCGCGGACGATCCGCTCGGTGTCCTTGCGGGCGGCCTTGAGGTCGAGGACGCCGCGCCGGGAGTTGGGCTCCTCGGTGACGTGGCCGAGGATGCGGTTCTCCCAGAGGGGGGACTCCAGGAGCAGGCCGTGGCGGTGGCGGTCCTCCGGGATGTACCCGATGCCGCCCTCGCGGCGCTTGCGCACGGAGACCTTGGAGATGTCCTCGCCGTCGAGGGTGATGACGCCCGCGTCGGGGGCGTTCATGCCCATGAGGGCCTCGATCAGCTCGGTCTGGCCGTTGCCCTCGACGCCGGCGATGCCGAGGATCTCGCCCTTGTGGATGGTGAGGGAGATGTCGTCGAGGAGCTTGCGGCCCGCGCCGATCTCCTGGAGGGCGACCGCGCCGGACGGGTCCGGCGGGGCGGCGGTGGTCAGCGGCGCGGCGGCCGCGGCACCGCCCTCGGTCAGGGTCAGGCCCTCGACCCGGAGCATGGGGACGTCGGTGACGGTCGACTCGCGGGTCTCCGGGGAGGGCAGCTCGCTGCCGACCATCAGCTCGGCGAGCTGCTTGGTGGTGGCGGTCTTCGGGTCGGCGGTGCCGACCGTGGTGCCCCGGCGGATGACGGTGATGTCGTCGGCGACCTTCAGGACCTCGCCCAGCTTGTGCGAGATGAAGATGACGGTCAGGCCCTCGGACTTCAGCTCGCGCAGGTTGTCGAAGAGCGCGTCGACCTCCTGCGGGACGAGGACGGCGGTCGGCTCGTCGAGGATGAGGATCCTCGCGCCGCGGTAGAGGACCTTGAGGATCTCCACGCGCTGCCGGTCGGCGACGCCGAGGTCCTCGACGAGGGCGTCGGGGCGGACGCCGAGGCCGTACGCGTCGGAGATCTCCAGGATCTTCTTGCGGGCCTTGGCGCCGATGCCGTGGATCTTCTCGCCGCCGAGGACGACGTTCTCCAGGACGGTGAGGTTGTCGGCGAGCATGAAGTGCTGGTGCACCATGCCGATGCCGCGCGCGATGGCGTCACCGGGGCTGCCGAAGGCGACCTGCTCGCCGTCGATCGTGATGGTGCCCTCGTCCGGCTTCTGCATGCCGTAGAGGATCTTCATGAGGGTCGACTTGCCGGCGCCGTTCTCGCCGATGAGGGCGTGCACGGTGCCCTTGCGGACCGTGATGGCGATGTCCTTGTTGGCGACGACGCCGGGGAAACGCTTGGTGATGCCGTGCAGTTCTACGGCAGGGGGGCTGGACGCGTTGATGACGCACTCTCCTTGGCCGGAAGGAGCGGGAGCGGAGGGGCAGGGCGGGGGTGAAGTTATCGTGCCGGTGAGACATCTACACGCGTAGCGCTGCCGAAAACTGAAAACCCGTACGGGAATGGGGCCGGGGCCCGGTTCCGGTGGGGTGCCACCGTCGCCGGGCCCGCGGGCCGAGGTCGTGACCTGCTGTCCTTACGGAGCGGTCTTGACGGTGATCTTGCCGTCGACGATGTCCTTCTTCGCCTTGTCCACGGCGGCGATGAGGTCGGTCATCGCCTTGTACTTCGGGTTGGAGTCGGCCAGGCCGACGCCATCCGTGGCGAGACCGTAGCGGACCTCACCGGTCTGCGGCTTGCCGTCCTTGACCGACTTGATCAGGTTGAAGACGGAGTCGGCGACGTCCTTGGTGACCGAGGTGAGGATGAACTCCTTGTACTTGGCCAGGCCCGCCTGGTTGTACTGGTCGGAGTCGACGCCGATGGCCCACTTGCCCTTGGCGGCGGCGGCCTCGATCGAGCCCGAGCCGGCGAGACCGGCGGCGGCGTAGATCACGTCGGCGCCCTTGTCGAGCTGGCCCTGCGCGGCGGCCTTGCCGAGGTCGGGCTTCGAGAAGCCGTCGAAGTTCGGCGGCTGGGTCAGGTACTGGGTGAGCACCTTCGCCTTGGGGTTGGTGTCCTTGACGCCCTGGACGAAGCCCGCCTCGAACTTCTTGATCAGCGGGACCTCGACGCCGCCGATGAAGCCGACCGTGCCGGTCTTGGACGCCTTGGCGGCGGCGACGCCGGCCAGGTAGGAGCCCTGCTCCTCGTTGAAGACGAGGTTGGCGATGTTCGGGCCGGTCACCGAGGTGTCGTCGATGAGGCCGAAGGTGGTCTTCGGGTAGGCCTTGGCGACCTTCTCGATGGCCGGGGCGTACGCGAAGCCGACGCCGATGACCGGGTTGTTCCCGGCGCGGGCCAGCGCGGTGAGGCGCTGCACCTTGTCGGCGTCGCCCTCGCCCTCGGACGGCTCGGCCTCCTTGCCCTTGACGCCGAGCTCGTCCTCGGCCTTCTTCAGGCCGGCGTAGGCGGCGTCGTTGAAGGACTGGTCGCCGCGGCCGCCGATGTCGTACGCGATGGCGGCGGTGAGGGTCTTCGAGTCGGAACCGGAACCGGAGTCCGTCGAAGACTTGCCACACGCGGTGGCGGAGAGGGCGAGCGCCGCGGAGGCGATGCCCACGGTCGTGATCCTGGTGATCCGGCGCAAGAGGAGGGTCCCTTCAAGACTGACCGAAAGCGCCTCTTCCGGCGCTGGTTTCGCCGCGATCGTAACGCGCGTAGATGTCAGTTAAAGACCCGTTCATGAGTCGTTATCGGATCGTCGCGAACCGGCCAAGGCGAGGCGACCGGGGGCGTTCGGCCCGGCACAGCCGGTTATATCGCGGGCCCCGGGGGCGTCGACAGGACTTTCGAGGGGACGCGCCGGGGGTTGGGCCGGAGGAGCGAAACGGAGACGGAAGGAAGACCGGAGGGGGCGGGTGGGCCCGTACGGAAGGGGCGGGACGGCCGTACGGAAGGGGGCGCGGCGGTACGGGACCGGGCGCGGCCCCCTTCACGGGCCGGGCCGCGTGGTCAGAAGCGGGCGGCGGCGTCGACGAGGGCCGTGGCCGTGAAGAGCTCCACGCCCGCCTCGATGGCCCGCTCGTCGACGTCGAAGTCGCCGGCGTGCAGGTCGCGGACCCGGGTGTCGCCGGGGGTCCGGACGCCGAGGCGCGCCATCGCGCCGGGCACGTGCTCCAGGTACCAGGAGAAGTCCTCACCGCCGAGGCTCTGCTCGGTGTCCTCCACGGCGTGCACGCCGCGCCGGGCGGTCATGGCGTCGCGGAGCAGCTCGGTGACGACCGGGTCGTTGACGACGGGCGGGACGCCCCGGACGTACGTCACGGTGGACTTGGCCCGGTGCAGGGTCGCGACCTCGTCGATCGCCGCGTGGACCAGGTCGGGGGCCTCGCGCCAGGTCGGCAGGTCCAGGCAGCGGACGGTGCCGGAGAGCTCGGCGTGCTGCGGGATGACGTTCGGCGCGTGGCCGGCCTCGATGCGGCCCCAGGTGAGGGAGAGGCCGGAGCGGGCGTCGACGCGGCGGGCCAGGACGGCGGGGACGTCGGTGGCGATCCGGGCGGCGGCGGTGACCAGGTCCGTGGTCAGGTGCGGGCGCGCGGTGTGGCCGCCGGGGCCGTCGAGGGTGATTTCGAGCCGGTCGCAGGCGGAGGTGATGGGGCCGGTGCGCAGCCCGATCCTGCCCGCGTCGACGCGGGGGTCGCAGTGGACGGCGACGATCCGGCCGACGCCGTCCAGGACGCCGGCCTCGACGGCCTCGGCCGCGCCGCCGGGCAGCACCTCCTCGGCGGGCTGGAAGAGGAGCCGTACGGCGTTGGGGAGGAGGCCGCGCCGGTGCAGGTCGGCGAGGACGAGTCCGGCACCGAGAACGGTGGTGGTGTGGACGTCGTGGCCACAGGCGTGGGCGCGGTTGGCCACCGTGGAGCGGTAGCCGACGGTCTTGACGTCCGGGATGGGCAGCGCGTCGATGTCGGCCCGGAGCGCGAGCACGGGGCGCAGCGGGTCGGGGGTGCCGATGTCACAGAAGAGTCCCGTGCCGCCCGGGAGGACCTTGGGCGCGAGTCCGGCCGCCTCCAGGCGGCCCTTGATCGCGGCGGTCGTACGGAACTCCTGGTTGCCCAGCTCGGGGTGCATGTGCAAGTCCCTGCGGAACGCGATCAGTTCGTCGCGCAGGGTTGCGGGCAGCGTTCCGGGCAGGGTGGGGGAGCCGGGCTCGCGGGACATCAACTGGTTCACCTTTTGAAGGGTAGGCCCCCGGAGCGGTCAACTGCCCGTTGATCACGAAAAGTTCAGCCCGTTAGGGGAAAGAATCTCGGTTTACCAGGCATGAGGGCCACTCCATGTGGGTAAGCTCACCCGAATTCGAGGCGGTCGACGGACTGGGCCGCCGTCCCCGCGACGCCGGACAGGAAGCCCTGGGCCCTTGGGGACGCGGTGGCCCGCAGCCACTCCGGAGCGATCTCGCAGACCGCGACCCTGACCCCGGTCCCGGCCAGCGCGAGCGGCAGGGTGTGGACGACCGTCGAGGGGAAACTCACAATCGTGCGGCCGATCGGGCCGCGGCGGGCGATCAGTTCGAGGGGCAGCTCGGGCCGGACCACCTGGAGTCCGGTCTCGACCGCGATCCGGTGCAGCTTCTCGGCGCTCTCGCGGCGGTGCGCGAAGTAGCGGGTGGCGCCGTGGGCGCGGGCCAGCGAGATGACCACCCGGGTGTAGTGGTCGGCGTCGACGACGCCGGTCTCGACGAGGGAGGTCCCGACGAGGTCGGCGCCGCCGGTCAGCGTCGGGGGGCCGAAGCGGGCCCGGGTCCAGGCGTAGGAGTTCTCCGTCACGGTGGTGCCGGGCGGGGCCTGCACGGGCAGCGAGGTGAAGATCTCGACCGTACGGGCTCCGCCGGGGGCGAGGCGCCGCCGGGCCATCGAGGTGACCGGGGCGAGGACCAGCTCGCGCGGGCCCCTGCTGCCCTTGCGGTGCCAGCGGACCAGGCGCTCGCCGCTGCCGAGCTGGGCGGCGAACTCCATGGTGGCGGTGCCGTCGTCGACGACGGTCAGGTGCTTGGGCCCGAACAGGGTCAGCAGCAGCTGGACGTAGCGGGAGAACGGGTCCCCGACGATCACCCGGTCCGCCGCCCGCAGCGGCCCGGCCAGCTGCCGCAGCGTCCTGGCCAGCGAGCCGCGGCCGCCGCGGGCCTCCTGCCAGTCGACGGCGAGGCCCTCGTCGCGGGCCAGCTGGGCCATGCGGCGCAGCTGGCCCCGCGACATGGGGTCGGTCGGCGAGAGGACGACGACCGTGAGGTCGTCCGGGAGCGCGGCGCCGGCCTCGGCGGACGGGGCGGCGGGGACCCCGGCTCCGGCGGACGGGGCGGCGGGGGCCGCCGCGGGCCGGGTCGGGCGGGGGCCGCCGGGGGCCGGGGTGGCCCCGGCGGCCGTCGACCGGGTGTGCGCCCATTCCAGGACGTTCAGGAGCTGGACCGGGCTCTCGACGAACGCCAGCCGGCCGGTCATGCGGCGTCGGACCCCGGGACCCGGCGGAGCTTCTTCATCGGGCCGAGCTCCGACTCGTACACCTTCTTCACGCCGTCGCCGAGCGCGGTCTCGATGGTGCGGATGTCGCGGACCAGGCGCTGGAGGCCCTGGGGCTCGACGGAGGCGGCCTGGTCGGAGCCCCACATGGCGCGGTCGAGGGTGATGTGGCGCTCGACGAAGGTGGCGCCGAGGGCGACGGCGGCCAGCGTGGTCTGGAGGCCGGTCTCGTGGCCGGAGTAGCCGATCGGGACGTTCGGGTACTCCTCCTGGAGCGTCTGGATGACGCGGAGGTTCAGCTCCTCGGCCTTGGCCGGGTAGGTCGAGGTGGCGTGGCAGAGCAGGATGTTCTCGCTGCCGAGGACCTCGACGGCGTGCCGGATCTGCTTCGGCGTCGACATGCCGGTGGAGAGGATGACCGTGCGGCCGGTGGCGCGCAGCTCGCGCAGCAGCTCGTCGTCGGTGAGGGAGGCGGAGGCGACCTTGTGGGCGGGGACGTCGAACTTCTCCAGGAAGGCGACGGCCTCGGTGTCCCACGGGGAGGCGAACCAGGCGATCCCCTTCTCCTTGCAGTACGCGTCGATCTTGCGGTACTCGTCCTCGCCGAACTCCACGCGGTGGCGGTAGTCGATGTAGGTCATGCGGCCCCAGGGGGTGTCGCGCTCGATGTCCCACTGGTCGCGCGGGGTGCAGATCTCGGGGGTGCGCTTCTGGAACTTGACGGCGTCGCAGCCGGCCTCGGCGGCGACGTCGATGAGCTTGAAGGCGTTGTCGAGGTCACCGTTGTGGTTGATGCCGATCTCGCCGCAGACGTAGACGGGCCGACCCGGGCCGGCGGTCTTCGAGCCGAGGGTGCGCAGTCGGGAGTTCATGATCGTTCCTTACGGGTTGGGCGTGTCGGGGGTGAGGAGCTCGGGTCCGAGGAGCCATCCGGCGATCTCGCGGATCGCTCCGGAACCGCCGGGGGTGACGGTGACCGCGCGGGCCGCGGCCCGTACGGAGTCGTGGGCGCTGCTCACCGCGACGGGCCAGCCGACGAGGTGGAAGCAGGGCAGGTCGTTGACGTCGTTGCCGGCGTAGAGGACGCGCTGCGGGTCGATGCCCTCGGCCTCGCACCACTCCTTGAGGGCGAGGTCCTTGCGGTCGATGCCGTGCAGGACGGGGATGCGGAGCTTGCGGGCGCGGGCGGCGACGACCGCGTTCTGCTCGCTGGAGAGGATCAGGACGGGCAGTCCGGCCCGGCGCAGGGCGGCGATGCCGAGTCCGTCGCCGCGATGGGCGGAGACGAACTCCCGCCCCTCGGCGTCGAGGTGGACCCGGTCGTCGGTCTGGGTGCCGTCGAAGTCGAGGACGACCGCGTCGACGTCGTCGAAGCGCGGGGTGACGGGCTCGTCGAGCAGCGGCGCCAGGGCGCGGGCCCGGGCCAGGTCGTGCGGGTCGTCGATCTCCAGGACCCGGGCGGGGTCGGTGACGACGACGGCGGTGCGGCCGAAGAAGCGGTGCCGGTGGGTGCGGAACCCGGCGGCGTCCATCGCGTAGACGGCGCCGGTCTCCAGGTACTCGGGCTCGCGGTCCTGGCGGCGGGGCCGGTGGGCCTTGTCGTGGTTGACGCCCTCGGCGCCCGTCCCGGTCTCGCGCCAGAGGAAGCCGTGCGAGGGGGCGGCGGTGAAGGCGGTGTCGGCGGCGCCGGAGGTGATCCGCGCGGCCGCGTCGGCCACCTCGGCGGCGGAGAGGAAGGGGCTGGTGCACTGGACGAGGAGGACCACGTCGGCGGGGCGGCCGTGGGCGGCCTCGAAGGCGTCCATGGCGTGCAGGACGGCGGACTCGCTGGTGGCGGTGTCACCGGCGAGCTCGGCGGGGCGGTGCACGGCCTCGGCCCCGGCGCCGCGGGCGGCGGCCGCGATGGCGGCGTCGTCGGTGGAGACGAGGACGTGGGTGACGGTCCCGGCGGTGAGGCAGGCCCGGACGGCGCGGGCCACCAGGGGGACGCCCGCGACCTGGGCGAGGTTCTTGGCGGGGACGCCCTTGGAGCCGCCCCGGGCCGGGATCACGGCGAGGACGGTGGGCCGCCCGGTCGTCGTCGGCGTCGACTGCGTCGTCATCAGAGCTCTCCAAGGCGGCGGACGACGGGGGCCACGCGCTGGACGCCGTGGCGGTACGCGCCCCGGGCGGCCTCGCGGACGATCCGGCGCAGCCCGCTCTCGCGGGGCTCGGGCGCGGAGACGTCCAGGCGGTGGCGGGCGAGGATCCCGGGCAGGTAGCCGGGGGCCGTCTCCGCGGTGTAGTAGGGGGTGATCGGGGGCAGCCCGGGAAGCGCGAGGAGGGCGGCGACCCGGTCGCGGGCGGCGTCGAAGGCCGCCTCGTACGGGCTGTCGGACGCGACGCCCTGGCGGACGAGCCACCGCTCGTCCGGCTCGGGCACGTACCCCTTGTCGAGCCGGTCGAAGGAGGCGAGGAGGCCGGAGCCGACGAAGTGGTGGTTGCCGAGCGCCTCGCGGATGCCGAAGTCGGTGAGGATCGCGGTGGGGACGCGGCGGTGGAGGGCTTCGAGGGCGGCCGTGGAGGAGACGGTGACCAGCAGGTCGGTGCGGTCCAGGACCTCGCCCATGTTGCCGTACACGAGGCGGAAGTTGGGCGGCGGGTCGAGGTCGCGCACCAGCTTCTGGTACGGGAACTCCTCCAGGTGCGTGGTGTGTTCGCCGGGCTTGGAGCGGAGTTTGAGGAGGACCTCGCGGCCCGGGTGCAGCCGGGCGTGCCCGATCAGCCGGCGCAGCAGGTAGGCGCGTTCGGCGCGGGTGACGGGCACGGAGGGCTGGGCGGCGAGGACCAGGGTGTCGCGGCCCGCCTCGGGGGCGTGCGGGGCGCCGCCGAGGAAGGGCAGCGCGGCCTCGACGACCGCGTCGGAACCGGCGCCGACGCCCTCGTACACGGCGTGGAACCGCTCGGCGTCGTGGCGGGAGTTGGCGAGGACGACGTCGGCGCCGTGGCGCAGCAGGAGCCCGTCGGTGAGCTTCTCGTAGACGACGCCGACGTAGCCGGTGACGATCACCGGGCGGCGGGCGAGGCCCAGGTCGGCAAGGCCCTGCAGGACGGCCCGGACGGTGCCGCCGACCAGCGCGAGGACGACGACGTCGTATCCTTCGCCGCGCGTCTCCGCGTCCCGTACCGCGCGCAGGAACTCCACGCCCGTCACCTCGCGGGGGGCGTTCGTGGACACCCCGGTCTCGGCGAGCTGGCGTGCGGTGGGAGTGGCCCGTCCGCGCAGGACGAATCCGGTGGGTTCGGCGGTCGTTTCCGTCAGGCGGCGCGCGGTGAGTGCGCCCCATTTCCACCGGGTGTCGGAGTCGGCGAGTACGGCGACCCGTACCGCTTCTCTGGTACTTGCTGGCACGTCGAGGACGCTAGAAGGGCATTCCGCTTTCCGGCCCAACTGGGCCACAACAACGGGTGAACAGAGCCTCTCCGCCGTCTGAAGCGGCTCGCGATCCGGACAAACGGGAGCCGTATTCCCCACCGGGTAAAGGCGGTTAAGCCGCCCGCCGCTTGGTGTTCACCGGATATCCCCCCGTCGGTCGGTGGGAATGCCGGGTCGACGCCTAGCGTCGGCCGCGTGGTCAAGCTCTCCGTCGTCGTGCCGTTCTACAACGTGCAGACATACGCCCCCGACACCCTCACCAGCCTGCGCGCCAACGCCCGCGGGGACGTCGAGTTCCTGCTCGTCGACGACTGCTCGACGGACGGGACCCCGGAGCTCCTCGAACGGGCCGCGCGCGACCTGCCGGGCGCGGTCCTGATCCGGCACGAGCGGAACGAGGGCCTCGCCACGGCCCGCAACACCGGCCTCGACGCCGCCCGCGGCGAGTTCCTCACCTTCCTCGACGGCGACGACTGGCTGGCGCCCGGCTACCTCGGGCGGCTCGTCGCCGCCGCGGAGGAGCTCGGATGCGACTTCCTGCGGACCGACCACGTCTCCGTCAACGGCCGGGCCAGGGCGGTGCGCCGGGTTCCCGTCGCCCGCCGCCGCGAGGTGCTGCGGCCGCGCGACGCGATCCTGCCGGCGCACCGCACGACCTCCGTGGACTATCCGTACGCCTGGGCCGGCGTCTACCACCGGCGGCTCCTGGACCGGGGGCTGCTGCACTTCCCGCACGGGCTGCGCACGGCCGAGGACCGGCCCTGGATCTGGCGGCTGCACCGCGAGGCGGATTCCTTCGCCGCGATCGACGAACTGGGCGTTTTCTACCGGCGCGGAGTATCGACCTCGCTCACCCAGATCGGCGACGTCCGGCAATTGGATTTCATTCGCGCTTTCGACCGGGTCGTCGAGGAAACGGCGAAGGACCCGGACGCCGACCGACTTCTTCCCAAAGCGGTGCGCACGTATTGCGCGGTGATTTTCCATCACCACACGTCGATCGAGCGGTTCGAACCGGAAGTGGCCCGCCTGCTGAAGGGAATGAGTGCCGGGGCGCTGCGCCGCATGCCGCAGGGCGTGCTCGACGAGGCGCTCGCGTCGATGGGCGGGGACCGCGCCACGCTCCTGAGGAAACTGCGCAGGCGCAGGCCGGCGCCACCGCCGACGGCCCCACTGCCGGGTACGGGTACGGGCGCCGGGTCCGGCTCCGGCGCGGGCGCGGGCGCGGGTGCGGGTGCGGCGTCCCCGGAGGTGGCCGCGTGAGCACCCGCCGCACCACCCAGATCTTCGCCGCCTCCACCCTCTACGGGGCGGTCACCCTGGCCGCCGCCCTCGACAGCGGTGCGTTCGGCACG
Source organism: Streptomyces sp. NPDC003327 (assembly GCF_053589515.1). Lineage (NCBI taxonomy): Bacteria > Bacillati > Actinomycetota > Actinomycetes > Kitasatosporales > Streptomycetaceae > Streptomyces > Streptomyces sp. NPDC003327. The sequence continues at coordinate 52,378 of NZ_JBSFSA010000005.1, forward strand.
GCCGACCGGCGCCTCCTGCTCGTCTGCAACAACGCGCCCGTGCCGGAGACGACCCCCGCGCTCGACGAGGCCGAGGGCTTCGCGCGGCTGCGCGACCGCTTCGACGCCGTCCTGTCCTGGAACGAGACCATCTCCCCGCTCCACCCGGGCGGCTGGACGCCGCGCGCCAGTGACCTGCCGCTGCTCCAGCGACACCTGCGCGCGCTGTGGGACCTCGGCGACGACCGGATCGAGCTCGCCCTGGAGTCCCTCCAGGTGACCCCGGCCCTCGCCATCGCCCAGCTGCTCCCCGACGCCTCGATCACCGTGTACGCGGACGGTCTGATGAGCTACGGGCCGACCCGGAACAAGATCGACCCGCTGATCGGCGGCCGGGTGCGGCGGCTGCTCCACCTCGACCTGGTCCCCGGCCTCGCGCCGCTGCTGCTCGCGGAGTTCGGGCCGGTGCCCGAGACCGTACCGGTGGAGGCGTTCACGAAGGTCGTGGACGAGCTGGCCGGGCCGCCCGCCGCGCCGTCCGGGGAGGACGCGGCGCTGCTCCTCGGCCAGTACCTGGCCGCGCTGAAGCTCATGAGCGCCGCCGAGGAGGAGGAGCTGCACCTGCGGATGGTCCGCGGAGCCGTGGCCCGCGGTCACCGGCGGCTCGTCTTCAAGCCGCACCCGACGGCCCCCGACTCCTGGACGCGGTCGCTCGGGGAGGAGGCGGAGCGGCTCGGCGCGCGGCTCGTCGTCGAGGACCGGCCGGTGCTCGCCGAGGTGCTCTACCGGGAGCTGCGGCCCGCCCTGGTGGTGGGCTGCTTCTCGACGGCGCTGCTCACGGCGCGCACGTTCTACGGCCTGCCGGTCGCGCGGGTCGGCACCGGGGAGCTCCTGGAGCGGCTCACCCCGTTCCAGAACAGCAACCGGATCCCGCTCACCGTGGTCGACGCGGTCGTCCCGCCCCTGGAGGAGGGCTGCACCCGGGCCCCCGAACCGGACACCGCCGGCCTCAACGACCTGGTGGCGGCGGTCGGCTTCGCGATGCAGCCGAAGATCCGCCCGGACCTGCGGGAGGCGGCGGTACGCCATCTGTCGGGGCCGCTCGCCGAGCACACCCGGCACCACTTCACGCGCCGCCGCCTCACCGTCCTCGACCTGCCGGGCGGGCTGCCGGTCCCCCGGCACCCGAAGGTCCGCCGCCTCGCGCGCCGCGCGCTCCGGCTCCGCAAGGCCCTGCGGAAGTAGCGGCGGGGCGGCCGGCGAGCGGCGGCCGGGCGCGAGCCCTGGACCGGGCGCGCGCTGCGGGGCGGCCGGCCGGCCTCACGCGGGCCTCAGGCGCGGTGGATCGCCTCCTGGATCTCCGTGACCCACCGGGACCGGTCCTCCGGGCACTCCAGGTACAGCTCGCGGGCGTAGTGCCGGGATACATAGCCGTGGGCCTCGATCCAGCGGGCGAGGGTCTGCGCGGTCGGGAGGACGTCGTCCATCGAACCCCGGTGGACGACGGTCGCGGCCTCCTCGATGCCGGGCAGGACGTGGACCAGGACGCCTTCCACGGCCGTCCCCTCGGGAACGGTCATGCCGGCGTGCACGAGGACCGAGCCGTCCCCGCGCCCCGCGTCCTCGTAGTACGCGATCCCGGGGCCGAAACCGGTGACGCCCGCCGCCTCCAGGCGGCCGCACAGCTCGTCGTACAGCGGGCCGACGACGGGGCCGATGTCGTGCGGGCCGAAGCTCGCGGCGACGGCGCTCAGCTCGGCGATCCGCACGGCGGGGATCTTCTTGACGACGACGTCCTGGGTGGACATGCGTCCCTCCCTCTCGATGGCCCGGAGCCTCGCACCGACCTGGACGAGCCGGTCCCGCGCCTCCCGCAGGGCCGTCTCCAGCTCGGCCTGGCGCAGCCGCAGCATCCCGCGCAGCTCCTCGGCGCCCACCTCCTCGTCGAGGATGGACCGCACCTGGTCGAGGGTGAAGCCGAGGTCCTTGAGCGCGATGACGCGGTTGAGCCGGGCGAGCTGGTCCGCCGTGTAGAAGCGGTAGCCGCTGTGCGGGTCGACGTGGGCGGGGCGCAGCAGTCCGACGGCGTCGTAGTGACGCAGCATGCGGACCGACACGCGTCCGTGCCGGGCGAAGTCTCCGATGGTGAACATGGTGCGACCGAGGGAACGGCCTCACACGGTGTGAGGGTCAAGCACTGGCGACGGAGAGCTTCGCGGCGAAGCCGAGGAAGAGGGCCCCGGCCGCCGTGGTCGCGCCCGCCGAGAGCCGACGGCGGCGGCGGAACGCGGCGGCGAGCCGGGTGCCGCTGAATATCAGGGTCGTCAGGTAGAGGAAGCTGCCGAGCTGGAGCAGGGTGCCGAGGACGAGGAACGAGAGCGCCGGGTAGGCGTACGCGGGGTCGACGAACTGCACGAAGAAGGAGATCAGGAAGAGGATCGCCTTGGGGTTGAAGAGGCTGATGATCAGGGCGCGCCTGTACGGGTTCTCGCCCTGGCCGGACGGGGCCCCCGCCGGGGCGGCCCCGTCCTCCGCGAGGTCCGCGACCTCGTGGCGCGAGCGCCACATCGACCAGGCGGCCCGCAGCATGCCGTACGCCATCCAGGCCAGGTATCCGGCGCCCGCGTACTTCACGATCATGAAGAGGAACGGGGTGGTCTGGAGCAGGGAGGCCGCGCCGAGCGCGGCCAGCGTCATCAGGACCGCGTCGCCGGTGAAGACCCCGGCCGCGGCCTTGTAGCCGGTGCGGGTGCCCTTCCGGGCCGCGACGGACAGCACGTACAGCGAGTTCGGCCCCGGCAGGAGGATGATGAGGACGAGTCCCGCGAGATAGGTCGGCAGATCGGTGACACCCAGCATGATGCGGAGTCTCGCACACGGGTCCGACAGTCCGCTGTGACGTTCAGAACGCGACGGTCGGGACGTAGGTGCCCCAGACCTCGCGCAGGGCGTCGCAGACCTCGCCGACCGTGGCCCGCGCCCTGAGCGCCTCCTTCATGGGGTGGAGGACGTTGTCGGTGCCCGCCGCAGCCTCCTTCAGCGCGGCGAGCGCCGCCTCCACCGCCGTCCCGTCCCGTTCGGCGCGCAGCGCGGCGAGCCTGCGGGCCTGCTGGGCCTCGATGGCCGGGTCGACACGCAGCGGCTCGTACGGCTCCTCGACGTCGACCGTGAAGCGGTTGACGCCCACGACGACCCGCTCGCCGCTGTCCGTCTCCCGGGCGACGCGGTAGGCGGAGCGCTCGATCTCGTTCTTCTGGAAGCCGCGCTCGATGGCGCTGACCGCGCCGCCCATCTCCTCCACCCTGGCCATCAGCTCCAGGGCGGCGGCCTCGACGTCGTCCGTCATCCTCTCGACGACGTACGACCCGGCGAACGGGTCGACGGTGGCGGTGACGTCCGTCTCGTACGCGAGGACCTGCTGGGTCCGCAGGGCGAGGCGGGCGGACTTGTCCGTCGGCAGGGCGATGGCCTCGTCGAAGGAGTTGGTGTGCAGCGACTGCGTCCCGCCGAGGACGGCCGCGAGGCCCTGGACGGCGACGCGGACGAGGTTGACCTCGGGCTGCTGGGCGGTGAGCTGCACGCCCGCGGTCTGGGTGTGGAAGCGGAGCATCAGCGACTTGGGGTTGCGGGCGCCGAACTCCTCCCGCATCACCCGGGCCCAGATCCGGCGGGCGGCGCGGAACTTGGCGACCTCCTCCAGGAGCGTCGTACGCGCCACGAAGAAGAAGGAGAGGCGGGGCGCGAAGTCGTCGACGTCCATGCCGGCGGCGACGGCGGTGCGGACGTACTCGATGCCGTCGGCGAGGGTGAACGCGATCTCCTGCGCGGGCGAGGCCCCGGCCTCGGCCATGTGGTAGCCGGAGATCGAGATGGTGTTCCACTTCGGGATCTCGGCGCGGCAGTACTGGAAGATGTCGGCGATCAGCCGCAGGGAGGGCTTCGGCGGGAAGATGTACGTGCCGCGGGCGATGTACTCCTTCAGCACGTCGTTCTGGATCGTGCCGGTCAGCCGGTCGGCGGGGACGCCCTGCTCCTCGCCGACGAGCTGGTAGAGGAGCAGCAGGAGGGCGGCCGGGGCGTTGATGGTCATCGACGTCGAGACCTCGTCCAGCGGGATCCCGTCGAACAGCACCCGCATGTCGTCGAGCGAGTCGATCGCGACGCCGACCTTGCCGACCTCGCCGTGCGCGAGCGGGGCGTCGGAGTCGTGGCCCATCTGTGTCGGCAGGTCGAAGGCGACGGAGAGGCCGGTGGTGCCGTTGGCGATGAGCTGTTTGTAGCGGGCGTTGGACTCGACGGCGGTGCCGAACCCGGCGTACTGGCGCATCGTCCACGGGCGGCCCGTGTACATCGACGGGTACACCCCCCGCGTGAACGGGTACGCGCCGGGCTCGCCCAGCTTCTCCGCGGGGTCCCAGCCGTCGAGGGCGTCCGGTCCGTAGACCGGCTCGATGGGCAGTCCCGACTCCGACTCGCGCGTCATGTGGTGTGCCTTCCGATCGACCTGCGTCCGGCGGAAGCCGCCGCGTTCCAGCATGCCCGTCTCGTTTCGGTCACGTGCGCAACCGCGCGGGCGCGGGCGGCATCCCTTCGTACACACGTCGTTACTCGGGGGGCTCCACATGCAGCACCGTTCGTCCGTCATACGCAGAGTGGCCCTGGCCACGTCGGCCGTGGTCCTCGCCGCGGGCTGTACGGCCCAGGCGGCCGGTTCGGGTGCCGGGGGCGGCACCGGACCGGCGACGCAGGCGCCCACGGCCGCGCCGACGTCCTCGGCACCGTCGACCTCGCCGTCTTCCTCCGCGCCGTCGTCCTCCGCGCCGTCCGACGGCGCGCCCTCGTCCTCCGCCGACCCGACCGGCGCGACGCCCGGGGCGAAGCCCCTCATGGGCGACGGCGACGAGAGCGAGCAGGTGCGCGAACTGCAGGCGCGGCTGCGGCAGCTGGACCACTTCGACCGGGCGCCCACGGGCTTCTACGGCACGATCACGGGGCGCGCGGTCTCGGCCTTCCAGAAGGCGCGCGGGCTGCCCGGGACGGGCTCGGTGGACGAGGCGACCTGGCAGCGGCTGCTCGGTCTGACGAAGGAGCCGACCGCCGACGAGCTGAAGCCGTCGACCACCAACAAGCTGGACACCCCGGACGCGCGCTGCATGACCGGCCGCGTGCTGTGCATCAGCAAGGAGAGCAGGACGCTGGCCTGGATGATCGACGGCCGGGTCGTCTCGTCCATGGACGTCCGCTTCGGTTCGGAGAACACCCCGACCCGCGAGGGCACGTTCAGCGTGGGCTGGAAGGCCCGCACGTGGACCTCGACGATCTACCACACCCCCATGCCGTACGCGATGTTCTTCAGCGGCGGCCAGGCGGTGCACTACTCGGCGGACTTCGCGGCCCGCGGCTACAACGGGGCCTCGCACGGCTGCGTGAACGTCCGGGACCGGGAGAAGCTCGCCGCCCTCTTCGACCAGGTGAAGGTCGGCGACAAGGTCGTCGTCCACTGGTGACGCCGTAGGAACGGGCGCGGAGAGACCGCGGGAGGACCGCGGGAAGAAGAGGGGCGCGGGTGGGACCGGGGGAACGTGTCCCACCCGCGCCGATGCGCGGAGCCGTAGGTACGGGGGGAACCCCGGCTCGCTGCGCCGCCGATGACCAGTCGGCTCATTGAGTACTGCGCCGGGGGCGCCGAAAGTGTTACACCCGCGCCGGAGCGGGTTCAGCGGCGGTTCGCGTCCGTGCCGTTTCCGGCGTCCTCGGAGTCCCTGCCGGTGGTGCCTCCGGAGCCGTCGCGGCCGCCCGGGTGCCTGTCGTCGCCACGGCCGGGGTCGTCCTCCTTGGCGTCGTCGTCCTTGGAGCCGCCGCCCTTGGAGTCGCCGCCCTCGGAGTCGCCGGGGCCGGTGGAACCGCCGGGCGCGCCCGTCTCGGAGGAGAGGATCCGGTCGCAGTAGCGGCGCAGGGTCTCGCCGGCGGGCAGGCTGTCGGTCAGCTGGCGGCGTCCGGCGTCGTCCAGGCGCCCTGCGCGGTAGTCGAGGCAGCGGGCGCGGGCCTTGTCCGGGGTGAGCGTGGTGCCGGGGCCTCCGGTGCCGTCGCTCTTGTCCTTGCCGTCGTCGGTCCCGCCGGTGGAGGCGGGGTCGCCGGCGTCCGTGCCGGGGGTGCCCGAGGGGTCGGTGGCGGTGCCGCCCGACGGGGGTGCCGGGGTGCCGGCGGTGGGGGTGCCGGGGGTCCCGGAGGGGCGGCCGTCCGGGTCGGGGTGCGCCGGGGGGGTGTCGGGGTCCTTGCGTATGCCGGGCGAGTCGGTGATCACCGGCTCGGGGCTCTCCACCGCCGTGACGGAGGCGGCGGGTTCGGGCCCGCCGATCGGCAGGACGCCCGTGCCCGCCGCGACGGCGACCCCGCCGACGGTGACGGCGGCGACCGCCGCGGCCAGCCCGTACCGTACGGAACGGCCCCAGCGGCGGGCGGGCGCGGCGAGCGGGGCGATGCGTATCCGGCCCAGGTCGGCGCGGGCGCCCGCGGGAGCGTCGGGGGTCCCCGCGTCCGCGGCCGCCGCGGTGAGGGCGGCGGTCTCCGCGGCGAGCGCCGCGCGCTCCGCCGTGACCTTGCGGAAGGCGGCGAGGGCCGCCGCCTCTCCGGGCAGCTCGGCCGTCGGGTCGGCCGCGAGGGCCGGGGTGCGGGCCGTGTCGAGGGCCTCGGCGAGGCGCCGCGCCCGGGACCGCGTACGGTCGTCGACGGCGTCGACCGGCTCGCCGCGGAGCAGCCGCTCCGCGGCCTCCTGGTCGAGCCACTGGTACCGCTCGTCGGCCATCACATGTCCTTCTGCGTACGCGGGCGTGATTGCGTCACACCGCCGGGGGCCATGGTCCCCGGTCCTCGTCCGCGTTGCGGAGGGACCCCGTCCAGGGCCACGACGTCCTCGTCGCCCGATCCGCCGCTCCCGCCGCCCGTCGCGCTCTCGGCTCCGTCGAGGCCCTCGCCTTCCACGCCGAGGAGCTCGGCGAGCTTCTTCAGGCCGCGGTGGGCCGCGGTGCGGACGGCGCCGGGGCGCTTGCCCAGGGTCTCCGCGGCGCTCTTGGCGTCGAGACCGACGACGACGCGCAGGACGACGGCCTCGGCCTGGTCCTGCGGCAGCCGGGCGATCAGCTGCATGGTGTCGCCGGTGGCGAGGGCCTCCAGGGCCTCGCCCGCCGTGTCGGAGTCGGCCGGCTTGTCCGCGAGCTCGGTCTCGTCGCCGCCGACGGCGGGGCGCCTGCCGCGCATCCGTACGTGGTCGAGGGCGCGGTTGCGGGCGATCCTGGCGGCCCAGCCCCGGAACCGGTCCGCGTCGCCGCTGAACCGGTCGAGGTCGCGGGCTATCTGGAGCCAGGACTCCGAGGCGATGTCCTCGGCGTCGGCGTCGCCGACCAGTGTGCGTATGTAGCCGAGCAGCCGGGGATGCACGGCGCGATACACAGTACGGAAGGCGTTCTCGTCCCCGGACTGCGCGGCGAGCACCGCGGTCGTCAGCTCCGCGTCGTCCCCCAGCACTCCCCAAACCCTGTTCGTCGGTCGCGTCGGTCGCGTCATCGCGGCTGGTCACCACCGCCACGCTGGCTCGCGCGGCTTCACGCTACGTGGTGCCGTGGTGTCTCGTCCACGCGGTCCGGGGTCTTTGTGCAACTTGCAACCTCAGCGTGTTGACGGGGCGCGGGAGCGGCGGCGCGGAGGGTGCCGCGGCGGGTGCCGCGGACGGTGTGACAGAAAGCGCAGTCCCGGCGCTGTATGGAGTACGGAGCCGTGCTGCGGCTCCGTGGATGACGACCGGGGCCTCTCCTGTGGGGGGTGGCGGCCCCGGTCGTCTCCCATGTCCGCCCTCTCTCGCGTGACGCTTCCGCGGCTTTTCGGCGGCTTTCTCCCGGCCCCTCCCCCGGCCGTTCTCCCGTCTCTCATTCGCCTGGGCGGATGACACCGCATGACGCCCCATGACGCGCCGGGGACATGGCACCCCCGTGGACATGCCCCCCTGGACTGTCAACCCGTCGTTGACACCCTGCCGAGTGTCAACCTAAGGTTGCCTTATGACGAATCCAGTCGGCCCCTCCATCCCCATTCGCCTCGACGAACTCATCGAAGCGATCAAGAAGGTCCACGGGAACGCCCTGGACCAGCTGTCCGGCGCGGTCATGGCCGCGGACCACCTCGGCGACGTCGCCGACCACCTCATCGGCCACTTCGTCGACCAGGCCAGGCGCTCCGGCGCCTCCTGGACCGACATCGGCCGCAGCATGGGCGTCACCCGGCAGGCCGCCCAGAAGCGCTTCGTCCCCAAGGAGCCGGACGCGGAGAAGATGGACCCGAACGCCGGGTTCAGCCGCTTCACCCCCCGGGCGCGGAACGTCGTCATGGCCTCCCAGAACGAGGCCACGGCCGCCCGCAACGCCGAGATCGTCCCCGGTCACCTCGCCCTCGGCCTGCTCGCCGAGCCCGAGGGGATCGCCGTGCACTGGATCACCACGCAGGGCGTGTCACCCGAGCGCATCCGCGAGGCCGTCGCGGCGACCCTGCCGCCGGCCGTCGAGGAGCCGCCGACGCTCGTCCCGTACGACGCGGCGGCGAAGAAGGTCCTGGAGCTGACGTTCCGCGAGGCCCTGCGCCTCGGGCACAACTACGTCGGCACCGAGCACATCCTGCTGGCGCTCCTGGAGCACGAGGACGGGGCGGGCGTGCTGAGCGGGCTCGGCCTGGACAAGGCGACGGCGGAGCGGGACATCGCCGAGCTGATCGCCTCGGTGGTGATCCAGGAGCCGGCCGAGGACCCGTCCGCGGAGAAGTCCGCGGCGGACTCCGCGGAGAAGCCCGCGACGACGGACTGAGGCTCGGGGGCCGGCCCCCGGCCTCAGGCGGTGCGGGCCCTGCGGGAGACGACCGCGCGCAGCACCCGGCCGCCCTCGACGGAGAGCTCACGCGCCCGGCGCAGGCCGGTCGGGCCGTGGGCGACCGCTTCGAGGACGGCCTGCTGGCGGCGGAGTTCCCCGGCGAGCAGCGGGCCCGCGCCGTCGGCGTCCCCGGTCCGGCAGCGGTCCACGAGGCCGTCCGGCACCCCGGCGGCGTCGTGGTGCCCGTGCACGACGAGGGCGGCGACGGAGCACGCGTGGGCCCAGGCGCGCAGGGCCCCGGGGCTCCAGTCGGCGGGGGCGCCCGCGAGCATGGCGCTCACCTCCCGGCCCGTACCGCCGCCCGCGTCCGTACCGTCGAGTTCGACGCGGGCCTTGGAGACGGCCTCGCCCCAGGCGTTCCCGTCGCCGCGGGCGACGGCGGCCCAGACCGGCCGGAGGGCGTCACCGCGGTCGGCGGCGAGCAGCGGCAGACAGCGGTCGAGGCAGGCGAGCCCGGCCGCGGCCATGCCCCGCTCGTCGGCCCCGTCGATCAGTTCCAGCAGGCTCCGGCCGTTTCCCGACGTCATGGACGCCTCCTCGCCACCCGATGCGGACGCAGTTCTTCCACTACTGCGCCGGGCGGCGCGATTTCGTCACTGCGCGGCCGGAATCATGCCAGTGGCCTTCACGTGCTGCATAGAGGTGAGACGGCGCACGAAGAGGATCGCCAGGACGGCGGCGGTGATGTTCAGGGCGTCGCTCAGGAAGAACCAGTTCGCGGCGGAGACGTACTCCTCGGACGTCTCCGCCCGCTCGTACACCCGGCCTGCGGTGCGCGCCACCAGCGTGTCGATCACGAACGTGATCCACCAGGCGTTGAGCAGCAGCAGCTCACCGGGGCGGTCGGCCGCCGAGGGCTCGGCGCGGCTGCCCCGCCAGATGTCGGCGGCGACGCTCCGCGGGATCCAGAGGTTGGCGATCGGGACGAACCAGCCGCCGATGGCCCAGCCGGGCTTCCGGCCCTGCAGGTCCCCGGCCCACACCTCCGCGTTCAGGCGCACGCGGTGGAACCAGATGAGGAAGAGCGTCGCGGTCGCGATCAGCGCGAGCAGCTGGAGCGACCCCGTCACCGTGACGAGCGCGAGCGCGAGGTCGAGCGCGGACACGTCGTCCTCGGGAAAGTCCGTGACCGCCGTCTGCAGTTCGAAGGTGGCGAAGACGCTGAAGAGGTCGACGAGGACGGTGACGCCGAGCAGCGACACGACGGCGAACGACAGGCCGTTGGGATTGCGGAGCACGAGTGCGGTTCCCCCCAGGAACGGACGGCGCCCCTCCCCGGGGCGCCGGGGCGGCCGCGCGGCCGCCGCCGGGGGAACGTACGCGATGCGGACGGCGCGCGTCCACGGGCTTCTCAGCGCACCCGGGCCGCGAGGTCCTTGAAGGCGTTCCAGGTCAGGGACGGGGCGGCCGGGTCCCAGACCTTCTGGGCGAGGGCCGTCAGCGGCAGCCGGATGCCGTCGGCGACCTGGGCCTGCGTCTGGGCGCCCGCGAGGTCGCACCAGACGGCGAAGCGGGCGCCGAGGATCTGGGAGTCGTAGCGCGCGGGCACGGCGGCGGTGCCGCGGACGACGCGCGGGGTCCACTGCTCGTAGATGCGGCGGCCGGTGGGGTACGTGAAGTCGTTGGGCTGGCCGAGGACGTAGTAGAGGTACTCGTCGTTGAGGTTGACCAGCTTGCGGCCGGCCTGGAGGTACGGCAGCGGCGGCCGGGCGCCGATCTCCTTGCCCGTCCAGTACTCGACCTCGATGTCCTTCGCCGCGCTGACGACCCCGCCGGGGAAGAAGCCGTCGTTCCACGCCTTGAGGGTCTTGCCGGTGGGGCGGACGACGGCGGCGCGGTCGTTGAGCCAGCCCGTGGCGAGGTCCTGGACCCGGGCGGAGGGGCCGTACCGCTCCCGCGCGGCGCGGGCGAGGTCCGGGTAGCTCGCCTCGGGGTTCTTGGACATGAGCGCCACGTACTCGTCGGCGCCGAGGTGCCAGTACGCACCGGGGAAGAGGGCGGTGTACTCGCGCAGCAGGTCGTCGACGATCCGTGCGGCGTCCGGGTCGGCGATGTCGACGGCGCCGCGCGGGGCGCGGCCGCTCGCGCTGCGGAGCTGGAGGTCCGGGTGGGCGGCGATGACGGCGCCGAGGTGTCCCGGCGAGTCGATCTCCGGGATGACGGTGATGTGGCGACTGGCGGCCAGGGCGAGGATCCGGCGGACCTCGGCCTTGGTGAGGTGCTGGACGGAGACGACCTCGGGGTGGCTGTCGGACGCGATGCGGAAGCCCTGGTCGTCGGAGAAGTGCAGCCCGAGCTGGTTGAGCTTCAGGTCGCCCATCTCGCGGATGCGGTCCTCGATCCAGGCGGCGGTGAAGTGCTTGCGGGCGATGTCGACCATCAGCCCGCGCTGCGGCTTGGCCGGGCGGTCGGTGACGGTCCCCTCGGGCACGGCGCCGGTGGACCTGACGGACTGCTTGAGGGTGCGGGTGCCGTAGAAGACCCCGGCCTCGTCGGGCCCGCTGATGCGCACGCGGTTGTCGCGGACGACGAGCGTGTACGACTCGGGGGCGCCGCCCGTGCCGCCGAGGGCGAGCTCGACGTCCCCGGGCCCGGCGGCGACGGCGCCCCGGTAGGGGATGCCGAGCTCTTCGGCGAGGAGCCTGCCCTCGTCGGCGAGGCCCGCGCTGTTCGCGGCGACGACGACTCCGGCGGGGGCGGCGGGCTTCCAGCCGGGACCGCGGGCCGGCTCGTGGTCGCGCACGGAGGGGATGGTGCGCGGCTCGGTGGAGAGCGGGTAGGTCCGGGTCGGCGTGGGGCTCGGGGGCGGCGCCGCGCTCGTCGGGGCGGCGGCCGACGAGGTGCCGGGGACGGCGGAGGGGGACCCCGGGGCCGATCCGGTCGGGGAGCCGCCGGAGCAGGCGGTCACGGTGGCCAGCGCCACCGCGGCCGCCAGGAGCGCGGGGCCCCGCCGGGGCCCTCGTATGGAGTACCGCATCACACCGAATCCTTCCGCACGGACCGCGGTCCGGCCAATCGGGGGATCCTGGACGGAACCGCGGGCGGCCGGATCGCGTTCGTCCATCACGGGTTCCGAAACTCTCCCTTCCGGGTGACATTCGCGCATCCGTCGGACACTTCCCTCGTCCCGTCGATAACGTTGCGTCACGCCCACCCCATCCGTCCCGCCGTCCCGGAGCCCACGCTGACCAGCGACACCCACGCCCCCTGCCGGACCCCGGGCCCCACGGACACGCCTGCGATACCCGCCCAGAAGCCGACGGGCCTCCACCTCGGCCTGGCGCACGTCAACACGGCCTCCCCCGCCGAGGTCCGCGAGCTGCTGCTCTCCTGCTGCCACAGCCGCCGCTGGGCCGAACGGGTGGTGGCCCACCGGCCCTACCCGACGGTCGACGCCCTGCTCGCCGCCGCCGACGAGGCCGGGTACGACCTGGCCGGCGCCGACCTCGACGAGGCGCTGGCCGCCGAGTCGTCCGTCCTGCCGCACCCCGACGCCCCGCCGGCGGCCCTGACCGCGCTGCGGGCGGCCCACGCCGCGTACGAGAGCGGCTTCGGGCACGCCTTCGTGATCAGCCTCGACGGGGTGCGGCCCGGGGAGCGGCTCGACCAGGTCCTGGCCGGAATCCGGTCACGTCTCGGCAACGAACCGGAGGAGGAGCGGGCGATCGCCGCCGACGAACTGCGCCGGCTGGCCCGCGCCCGGCTGGCCTTCCGGCTCGCCCAGGGCGCCCCGACGCTCACCCCGCACCCGCCCGGGGCGTGATTTCGCCCGGAAGGCGGCGATTCCACGCCGAGATGTAGCCCGTCCGTGCCTGTTTGATCACACCTATGGACCCCGCGCGAGCGAACCGACGAGTCGTCGCTACGATGACCGGGGCCGGTGGACCGTACCCGGCCGGGCCTGACCGACAGAGAAGCCGGCCGGCCCCGATCCCCGCTCCCGGAGGGTTTTTCCGTGCCGGCTGGAACGCTGTACCGCGGCCGGGAAGGAATGTGGTCCTGGGTGGCTCACCGAGTCACCGGCGTCCTCATCTTCTTCTTCCTGTTCGTACACGTGCTGGACACCGCTCTCGTCCGCGTCTCACCCGAGGCGTACGACGAGGTCGTCGCGACCTACAAGACGCCGATCGTCGCTCTCCTCGAATACGGCCTCGTCGCTGCCATCCTCTTCCACGCGCTGAACGGCCTCAGGGTCATCGCCGTGGACTTCTGGTCCAAGGGCCCGCGCTACCAGAAGCAGATGCTCTGGACCGTCGTGGGCATCTGGGTCGTGCTGATGGCGGGCTCGATCTACCCCGTCCTCGGCCACGCCGCACGTGAACTGTTCGGGAGCTGACGCCAGACATGTCGACTGACACCTCCGCGATCGGTCCCGTCGAGGGCAGCGCCCACTACGACGTGGACAACCCCGCCCCGTACATCGAGGCCCCCCGCAAGCGCACCGGCAGGACCCCGCGGGCGACCCGCGGCAACTTCGAGATGGCCGCGTGGCTCTTCATGCGCCTCTCGGGCGTGGTCCTCGTCGTCCTGGTCCTCGGCCACCTGCTGATCCAGCTCTTCCTGGACGGCGGCGTCTCCAAGATCGGCTTCGCCTTCGTGGCCGGCCGCTGGGCGTCCCCGTTCTGGCAGGTCTGGGACCTGCTGATGCTGTGGCTGGCCATGCTCCACGGCGCCAACGGCCTCCGCACGGTCATCAACGACTACGCGGAGCGCGCCAACACGCGCCTGTGGCTCAAGGGCCTGCTGTACACCGCCACGGTGTTCACCATCCTTCTGGGCACGCTGGTGATCTTCACCTTCGACCCGAACATCCGCTAGGCACGGGGCTGAGGTAACCGCCATGAAGATCCACAAGTACGACACCGTCATCGTCGGCGCCGGTGGCGCCGGCATGCGCGCCGCCATCGAGGCGACGAAGCGCAGCCGCACCGCCGTCCTGACCAAGCTCTACCCCACCCGCTCCCACACGGGCGCCGCGCAGGGCGGCATGGCCGCCGCGCTCGCCAACGTGGAGGAGGACAACTGGGAGTGGCACACCTTCGACACGGTCAAGGGCGGTGACTACCTGGTCGACCAGGACGCCGCCGAGATCCTGGCGAAGGAGGCCATCGACGCCGTCCTCGACCTGGAGAAGATGGGCCTGCCGTTCAACCGGACCCCGGACGGCACCATCGACCAGCGCCGCTTCGGCGGCCACTCCCGCAACCACGGCGAGGCCCCGGTCCGCCGGTCCTGCTACGCCGCGGACCGCACCGGCCACATGATCCTCCAGACGCTGTACCAGAACTGCGTCAAGGAGGGCGTGGAGTTCTTCAACGAGTTCTACGTCCTGGACCAGCTGATCACCGAGGTCGACGGGGTCAAGCACTCCGCCGGTGTGGTCGCGTACGAGCTGGCCACCGGCGAGATCCACATCTTCCAGGCGAAGGCGGTCATCTACGCCTCCGGCGGCACCGGCAAGTTCTTCAAGGTGACGTCGAACGCCCACACCCTGACCGGTGACGGCCAGGCCGCCTGCTACCGCCGCGGCCTGCCCCTGGAGGACATGGAGTTCTTCCAGTTCCACCCGACGGGCATCTGGCGCATGGGCATCCTGCTGACGGAGGGCGCCCGCGGTGAGGGCGGCATCCTCCGCAACAAGGACGGCGAGCGCTTCATGGAGAAGTACGCGCCGGTCATGAAGGACCTCGCGTCCCGTGACGTCGTCTCCCGCTCCATCTACACGGAGATCCGCGAGGGCCGCGGCTGCGGTCCCGAGGGCGACCACGTCTACCTGGACCTGACGCACCTCCCGCCGGAGCAGCTCGACGCCAAGCTCCCGGACATCACCGAGTTCGCCCGTACGTACCTCGGCATCGAGCCGTACACGGACCCGATCCCGATCCAGCCCACCGCGCACTACGCCATGGGCGGCATCCCGACCAACGTCGAGGGTGAGGTCCTCGCGGACAACACCACCGTCGTCCCGGGTCTGTACGCGGCCGGCGAGGTCGCGTGCGTGTCGGTGCACGGCGCCAACCGCCTCGGCACCAACTCGCTCCTCGACATCAACGTCTTCGGGCGCCGGTCCGGCATCGCCGCGGCCGAGTACTCCGCCAAGGCCGACTTCGTCGAGCTGCCGGAGAACCCCGAGTCCCTGGTGGTCGAGCAGATCGAGCGGCTCCGCAACTCCACGGGCAACGAGCGGGTCGCCGACCTGCGCCGTGAGCTCCAGGAGACGATGGACGCCAACGTGATGGTGTTCCGTACGGAGCAGACCATCAAGACGGCCGTCGAGAAGATCGCCGAGCTGCGCGAGCGCTACAAGAACGTGTCCATCCAGGACAAGGGCAAGCGCTTCAACACCGACCTCCTGGAGGCCATCGAGCTGGGCAACCTGCTCGAACTGGCCGAGGTCATGGCCGTGTCGGCCCTGGCGCGCAAGGAGTCCCGCGGCGGTCACTACCGCGAGGACTACCCCAACCGCGACGACGTCAACTTCATGCGCCACACGATGGCGTACCGCGAGGTCGGCGAGGACGGCTCCGAGACCGTGCGTCTCGACTACAAGCCGGTCGTCCAGACCCGCTACCAGCCGATGGAGCGTAAGTACTGATGGCTACCCCCGTTCTGGACAAGGTGGAGAAGGACTCCGCGGCGTCCCCGTACATCACGGTCACCTTCCGGATCCGCCGCTTCAACCCCGAGATCTCGGACGCGGCGGTCTGGGAGGACTTCCCGATCGAGATCGACCCGAAGGAGCGCGTGCTCGACGGTCTCCACAAGATCAAGTGGGACGTCGACGGCACGCTGACCTTCCGCCGGTCGTGCGCGCACGGCATCTGCGGCTCGGACGCGATGCGGATCAACGGCAAGAACAGGCTCGCCTGCAAGACGCTGATCAAGGACATCAACCCCGAGAAGCCGATCACCGTCGAGCCCATCAAGGGCCTCACGGTGCTGAAGGACCTCGTGGTCGACATGGAGCCGTTCTTCCAGGCGTACCGGGACGTCATGCCGTTCCTGGTCACCAAGGGCAACGAGCCGACGCGCGAGCGCCGGCAGTCCGCCGAGGACCGCGAGCGCTTCGACGACACCACCAAGTGCATCCTGTGCGCCGCGTGCACGTCGTCCTGCCCGGTCTTCTGGAACGACGGCCAGTACTTCGGTCCGGCCGCGATCGTCAACGCGCACCGCTTCATCTTCGACTCGCGTGACGAGGCGGGCGAGCAGCGCCTGGAGATCCTGAACGACAAGGACGGCGTGTGGCGCTGCCGCACGACGTTCAACTGCACGGACGCCTGCCCGCGTGGCATCGAGATCACGAAGGCGATCCAGGAAGTGAAGCGCGCGCTGATCACGCGTCGTTTCTGACGCCTTCTCGGCTGCCGAAAGCCCGCTTCTGTACGCTGCGACGTGCAGAGGCGGGCTTTTTCGTGTGTGGAGGACGGGGACTGATGAGCGAGCCGAACCCTTACAAGGCGGGCGACTCCGGGAACTACGAGTGGGGCCCCGGCACTCCCGGCTACGGCTATCCGCAGGACGTCCCGCAGGCCGCCTCCCCGGGCGCCGGGTACCAGCCGACGCTGCCCGGCGGGGTGGTCGTGCCTCCGCAGTACGCGGCGACGGGCGGGGCGCCCGCGTTCGCGATCGGCGACATCAGCGTCGTCGGCGACCAGATCCTCACGCCGGCCGGGCCGATGCCGCTGAAGGGCGCGGTGTGGAACGCGGTCGACCTCTCCCGTACCGAGGAGAAGATCTCGACGGCCGGGATCGTGCTGGCCTGCCTCTTCGTCGCGGCCTGCGGTCTCGGCCTGCTGTTCCTGCTGATGAAGGAGCAGTCGACGACGGGCTTCGTGCAGGTCACGGTGAACAGCGGGGGCAGGCACCACTCGACGATGATCCCGGCGACCCGGCCGGACACCATCCACTGGGTGATGAGCCAGATCGGGTACGCCCGGACGCTCAGCTTCTGAGCGTCGGCGTCCCGGCGACGCCGACGAACAGGTCGACGTCCCGCAGGACTTCGGAGAGCACCAGCTCCGGCACCCGCTCCAGCGGTACCGGCTCGGACCGGGTGGTGTAGCCGCCGCCGCTCGCGTGCGCCTTATTGTGCTCGGCGTCCATCGGGTGGAAGCGGACCTGGTCGGTGGTGACGCGGGTGTAGGCGTACGAGGAGGTCAGGTCGCCGTCCCCGTCGCCGCCCGCGCCCTCGACCCAGAACTCGGCGCGCAGCCCCCACGCGGGCAGCTCGCGGTGGAGCGGCGGGTAGGAGTCGTCGACGCAGAGCCGCAGTTTCGCCGTCCAGCCGCGCCGGGCGGCGAGCGTGTTGAGCTGGTGCTGGCGCAGGACGTGCCCGGCGAAGCGGTGCGAGTGGTCGGCGGTGGCGCGCTCGGCGTCGGTGAGCGGGTACGTCTCGCGGTGGGCCTGCTTGAACGGCTGGGTGACGCCCAGCTCGTCGAGGCGCTCGCGCCAGGCGGCGACCTCCTCCTCGGGGCGGCCGAGGGGGTGCCAGAGGGTGATGCGCGCGTCGGGCCGGACGCACACCGGGTCGCCGTCGAGGGTGCGGCCGTCGAGCATCGGGGTCTCCGACTCGACCAGCCAGATCAGCCGGCGGGCGAGCGTGCCGACGAGCGGGTGGTCGTGGAGCCGGGTGCGCCAGGTGGCGTACGTCCAGGTGCGGCGGCCGAGGAACTGGCGGTCGAGGCGGTCGCTCTGGGCACTGAGCGCCTTCTCGATGTCCTTGGCGGAGGCCTTGATCTCCTTGAGGGCCTCGGCGTGGTCGCGGCGGACCTCCGCGGGAGCGGTGGCGACCTGCCGTCCCTCGGCGTTGGTCCAGACGATCCGGACCTTGGTGCCGTGGACCTCCAGGAGGCCGTGGGCGTCGCCGAGGCGGAGGTCGCGGCGGCCGACCGAGGTGAGGCCGTGGGCGGGGACGGCGAGTTCCTCGATCTCCTCGCGGCCGAGGCCGCGCGCGGCGGCCCGCGCGTCGAGGGCGGCGAGGAGCTGCTTCAGGGTGCCCTTGTGGGTGACCTTGGCGGAGAGCCGGGCGAGTTCGCCGAGGGCGGCCTCGTGGTCGGTGCGGGCGAGGGCGAGGACGGCCGCGTTGGCCACCTTCGGGCTGTGCGGGCCGATCCCGGGGACCTTGCGCAGGGAGGTCTCCACCAGGGCGCCCAGGGCCCGGACGGCGGCGGGGTCGGGCGGGAGGAGGGAGAGCAGCCAGGCGAGCCCCTTGAGGGCGTCGGCGTTGTGGACGTCGTACGTGCGGTTGTGGTCGTGCTCGCCCGCGTGCAGGTGCAGCGGGTGGGTGCGGGGCGCGCCGACGAGTCCGAGCCAGCGGACGGCCGCGTCCCGGACGTCCTCCGGCCTCCCGCCGCAGAGCGCGAGGGCGCCGGCGTCCCAGGCGGTGGTGGGGCGGGCGGAGGTGGCGGTGACGAGGTGGGCGAGGAGGCCTGCGGGCGCCTCCCCCATGGCCCGGTCGGCCCATGCCTCGCCGGGGCTGAGGACGGGGTCGGTGACGCGGTCCAGGAGCCTGACGAGGGCCTTGTCGGTGAGGTAGGCGGTGCGGGCGCTGCGGCGCATCAGGGCGACGAAGGTGCCGGGGAGGGTCCCGCCGCCGTCGAGTTCCTCGCGGGCGAGCCGGACCAGTTCGCGGGTGTCGTAGTACGCGTACTCGGCGCCGAGTTCGGTCATGCGCGCCTGGCGTGCGCAGGCGTCGCGCGCTCCCGGGGCCGTCTCGTCGACGGAGGTGACGTGTCCCATGCCGTGCAGCGTAGGGGCGGGGTACGACAACGGCCGGTGGGAGGGCCCGGGGAGGGGCGGAGGTCCAGGGGGCCTCAGACGTCCCAGTGGCGGGTGGTCCCGACCTCGGCCTCGATCATGACGCGGCGGAGCAGGTCGTTGAGGACGGTGCGCTCCTCGGGGGTGAGGACGCCGAGGAGGCGGGACTCCTCGTCGCCGAGGACGTCCATGGCGCCGAGCCAGGTGCGGTGGCCGGCGTCGGTGAGTTCGACGACGACGCGGCGGCGGTCGGTGGTGGAGGGCGTGCGGCGGACGAGGCCGCGCTTCTCCAGGGCGTCGAGGCGGCCGGTGACCGAGGCGGGGGCGAGGTCGAGGTCCTGGGCCAGTTCGGAGGGTGCTGCGCTGCCGCCGCGGCCGGCGAGTTTGTGGAGGGTGTCGAACTCGTGGCGTTCGAGGTCGAAGTCGACGAGGGACTGCTCGCGGACCCGGCGGAAGTGGACGGAGAGCTTCTTCATGCGGGTGACGGCGCCCTCGACGACGGGGTCGAGGCCGGGCAGGACGGGCTGCCAGCGGGCGACGTGCTCGTCGGTCCAGTCGCGCGGTTCGCGGGGTCCTCGCGGTTCCTCGGGGTGCGCCATGGAGCGATCGTACGTCGGCGGGGGCGCCTTCCCCCGGATCACCGACCCGGCGATCACCGCGCGGACACGCCGGGGGACCTGAGCCCGGAGGCGCGCGCCGGGGCCGCGGAGCCGGCGTCCGCGGAGCCGGCGTCCGCGGCCTCCGCGAGGAAGGCGGTGAGGAGGCGCGCGGTCTCCTCGGGACGCTCCAGGGCGGGGAGGTGACCGGCCCAGTCCAGGCGGAGGTGCCGGGCGCCGGGCAGGAGGCGGGCGAGGTCCTCGGCGAGGGCGCGGAAGTCGGGGACGTCGTGGGCTCCGGAGACGACGAGTGCCGGGGCCGTGATCCGCACGAGGTCCTCGGCCGTGACGCCCGCGTCGAGGGGGCCGTACTCCTCCGGTACGGCGAGCTGGACGTCGAAGGCGCGCCGCTGCATGGTCCGGACGCGGGCGCGCGCCTCGGGTCCGGCGTCGGGGCCGAGCCAGGTGCTGACGTTGAGCTCGACGGCGGCGTCGAGGTCGCCGGCGTCGAGGAGGGCCTCCTCGCGCGCGCCCCAGGCCCGCAGTTCCGGCCCGGGTTGGTGACCGGGGGCGCCGGAGCAGAGCAGCGCGAGCGCGGAGACGCGCTGCGGGTGGCGGGCGGCGAACTCCAGGGCCACCTCGCCGCCGAAGGAGGAACCCACGAGCGCGGCGCGGTCGGCGCCGAGGTGGTCGAGGAGGCCGCGGACGTCGTCGGCGTGGGTGTGCGGGGCGTCGACGGGGGTGTCGCCGAAGCCGCGCAGGTCGCAGCGGACGACGCGGTGCCCGGCGTCGGCCAGGGCGTGGAACTGTCCGTCCCACATCCGGCGGTCGCAGACCCCGGAGTGCAGCAGGACGACGGTCGAAGGGCCCGATCCGGCCAGGTCATGAAGAAGCGTCACCCGCCCGACCCTAGGCATCCACAGGGAGGGCCGCCATCCCTTTCCGGTGGCACGACTCTCGGACTTGAACACGTTCAAGAGGAGGTCTACAGTCATCACCGCCAGCATTTGAACGCGTTCAAGGGAGCGTGGGGCATGGACCTCACTGTCGTCGCGTACATCGTCTACCTGCTGATCGGCGTGGCCCTCACCATCTGGGTCGCGCGCACCCTCAGCCGCAACGGAAGGATCTTCCTCTCCGACGTGCTGCACGGGAACGAGAAGCTCGCGGACGCCGTCAACCACCTCCTCGTGGTCGGCTTCTACCTCGTCAACTTCGGCTTCGTCGCCCTCTACCTGAGCCAGGACGAAGCGGTCGTCGACGCCCGGGCCCTCTTCGAGGCCCTCTCCGTCAAGCTCGGCGTCGTCCTGCTCGTCCTCGGCGTCATGCACCTCGGCAACGTCTACGTCCTCAACAAGATCCGCCGCCGGGGCGTCATGGAGCGCGAACAGGTCCCGCCCGTCGGCCCGCAGGGCTGGACCACCACCCCCAAGGGCGGCCCCTGGGCCCCGCCCGCCCCGCAGGCCTGAGAGCGGGGGCCCGCCATGACGGCCACCCCCGTCGCCCGGACGGGCACCCCGGTGGGACGGCTGACCGTCCTGTACGACGCCGACTGCCCGCTCTGCGTGCACCTGCGGCACTGGCTGCTGCGCCAGCGGCAGCTCGTCCCGCTCGACCTCGTGCCGGCCGGTTCGCAGCAGGCCCGGCGCCTCTTCCCGGACCTCGACCACGCCGCCACCCTGCGGGAGATCACGGTGGTCGGGGACCGGGGCCAGGTCTACCGGGAGACCGCCGCCTGGATCGTCTGCCTCTGGGCCCTGGCCGAGCACCGGCCGAAGGCCCACTGGCTGGCCACCCCCGCCGGACAGCCCTTCGCCCGGATGACGGTCCTGGCCGCCGCACGGTGGCGCGAGGCCCTCAAGGGCCCGGAGTGCGGGGACGGGCGCTGCGAAGCACCCGGACCGCCCGACTAGGCTCGGTCCCGTGAAGGAAGAGAAGGAAGAGAAGAAGGCCCCCAAGAGCGAGCAGACCCGCACGCTCATCCTCGAAACCGCGCTCCGGCTGTTCAAGGAGCGCGGTTACGACAAGACGACGATGCGGGCCATCGCCCAGGAGGCCGGGGTCTCCGTCGGCAACGCCTACTACTACTTCTCCTCCAAGGAGCACCTCGTCCAGGGCTTCTACGACCGGATCGCCGAGGAGCACCAGGCGGCCGTCGAGCCCATCCTGACGGGCGGCGAGAAGGACCTCACGGCACGGATCCGCGGCGTCTACCTCGGCTGGCTGGACATCGCGGAGCCGTACCACGAGTTCGCCGCCCAGTTCTTCAAGAACGCCGCCGACCCCGACAGCCCGCTGAGCCCGTTCTCACCCGAGTCGGAGGGACCGCGCGAGGCGGCGATCGACGTCCACCGACGGGTCATCTCCGGCGCCTCGGTGAAGGTCGACCCGGAACTCGCCGAGGCGCTGCCGCAGTTGCTCTGGCTCCAGCAGATGGGCCTGGTGCTCTTCTGGGTGTACGACCGGTCGGAGGGCGCGGCCAACAGCCGGCGGCTCGTGGAACGGCTCGCGCCGGTGACCGCCCGGGCGATCTCGCTCTCCCGCTTCCGCATCCTGCGGCCGCTGGTGAAGGAGACGCACGAGCTGCTCGCGGACTTCATGCCGACGGCGGCCGGCATGGCCGCCTCGGGCAAGCCGCGCGCCCGGCAAGATCCGAAAGAGACGGCCTAGATCCAGTTGAGTTCCCAGAGGCGCCAGATGCCGGTGCCGTCGGAGAGGAGCTGGGAGCCGCCGACCGCCTCCGTGGAGAGGACGTAGTCCTTCTTCTGCCAGAGCGGGACCAGCGGGACCTCGGCCGCGACGACCCGCTGGATCTCCTTGAAGTCGGCGGTGGCCCGCGAGCGGTCGCCGAACTGCTGCGTCGAGGCGATCAGCGCGTCGATCCGCTTGTTCGAGAAGCCGTTGTGCAGGGTGTTCCCGGTGCCGACGAGCGGCGCGGTGAAGCTGTCGGAGTCGGGGAAGTCGGGCAGCCACCCGACGGTGTACATGTCGTAGGCACCGCGGGCGTACGCCTTCTGGAAGGTCTGCCAGTCGGCCTGGACGAGCTTCACCCTGAACAGGCCCGTCTCCTCCAGCTGCCGCTTGATCTCGGCGGTCTCCGCGGCGTACGTGTCGCCCTCGCGGTAGCCGAAGGTGAAGCTCACCGGCGTGTCGACGCCGGCGTCGCGCAGCAGCCGCCTCGCCTTCGCGGCGTCCGGCGCCGGGTCGGCGTCGAAGAACGCGGTGCTGTGGCCGAGGAAGCCCTGCGGGATGAGCGAGTAGAGCGGCTCGACCGTGCCCTGGTAGGCGTCGGTGGTGATGGCCGGGCGGTCGATGACGGCGGCGACGGCCTGCCGTACGGCCTTCGTGGCCATCGGCCTGCCGGGCCGTACGTTGAAGTTGATGTTGCGGATCTCGGCGCTCTCCGCCTCGGTGAGCCGCGTGCCGTCCTTGGTCTCCAGGGTGGAGAGGAACTCCGGCGGCAGCTGCCGGTGGGTCACCTGGACCTGCCTCGACTTCCACGCGTCGGCGAGCTGCTGGGACTGCTTGTAGTAGTGCACCCGGACCGTGGAGCCGGTCTTCGTGAGGGCGCCGCGGTACGCGGGGTTGGCCTCCAGGAGGGCGGACGACCCCCGCTTGTACTCCTTGAGGAGGTACGGGCCGGAGCCGTCGACCCCGTTGTCCTTGCGCAGCGCGTCGGCCGGGTACCGCTCGCGGTCGACGATCGACCCGGCGCCGGTCGCCAGCTTCAGCGGGAAGGTGGCGTCCCGCCCGCTCAGGTTGAACGTGACCGTACGGCCGTCGGCGACGACGTTCCTCAGGGTCGGGAAGAGCGGCCACGGACCGACGTCCGCCTTGATGCGCAGCATCCGCTCGAAGGAGTACCGGACGTCCTCCGCCGTCACCTTGCGGCCGCTGGAGAAGGTGAGGTCGTCACGGAGCACGCACTGGTACGTGGTGAGCTTCGCGCCGACGAACTTGCAGCTCTCGGCGGCGTCCGGGACGGGCGTCGGCAGGCCGGGCTTGAAGGTGAGCAGCGACTGGAAGACGTTGCTGTACATCGCCCAGGAGCCGGCGTCGTAGGCACCCGCCGGGTCGAGGGACGTGACCTCGTCGGTCGTGCCGACGCCGATCGGATCGGTCCGGGCCTCGTCGGACGGGAGGAGTTGCCAGCCCCCGACTCCGGCGACGACGAGTACTCCACAAGTGATGAGGATCCGCAGACGGACCGTCGACCGCATTGCCGTGCTTCCTTTTTTCGAACCACCCCAGGCACGACGGCCCCCGGAATCGTCGCGATGGCGTCACCCAATCACACGGCCTTCACGAGGGGAAGGGAAAAGCTTCACACGACGGACAGATGTCCGGGAAAAGCGAATTTAAGCCGATGAGCAGCCCGTATCGACGGGGGCGCGGGGAGTGACTGATCCCGTTCCGGCCCGTTTGTTCGACCCGTCGGCCGCCCCTCTGCTCCTGCGCCCCGCGGGTCAGGCCTGCTTCGAGGCGAGTTCGACGACGGTGATGTCGGACGGTGCCCCGACCCGGACCGGCGGTCCCCACGCGCCCGCGCCCCGCGACACGTACAGCTGGGTGTCGCCGTAGCGCTCCAGGCCCGCCACGGTCGGATTGGCCAGCTCGGCCAGGAAGTTGCCGGGCCACAGCTGTCCGCCGTGGGTGTGGCCGGAGAGCTGGAGGTCGACCCCGTGGCGTACGGCGTCGTGGACGACGATCGGCTGGTGCGCGAGGAGGACGGCGGCGCGCGCCCGGTCGCGGTCGCCGAGGGCGCGGCCGAAGTCCGGGCCCCGGCCCTCGCTCTCGCCGGCCACGTCGTCGACCCCGGCGAGGTCGAAGCCCGCGGCGATCTCCAGGCGCTCGTTGCGCAGCGGGCGCAGGCCGAGTTCGCGGACGTGGTCGACCCAGGCGTCGGCGCCGGAGAAGTACTCGTGGTTGCCGGTGACGAAGAAGGAGCCGTGCCGGGCGCGGAGGCGGGCGAGCGGCTCGGCGGCGGGGCCGAGGTTCTCGACCGTCCCGTCGACGAGGTCGCCGACGACCGCGATCAGGTCGGGCTGGGTGGCGTTGATCGCGTCGACGATCCGCTGCGTGTGGGCGCGGCCGAGGATCGGACCCAGGTGGATGTCGGAGACGACGGCGATCCGGTAACCGTGCGCGGCGCGCGGCAGCTTGGCGAGCGGGACGGTGACCCGCTTCACGCGGGGGCCGCGCAGCACGCCGTACGTGCCGTACGCGACGGTGCCCGCGGCGACGGCGGCCGCGGCGCCGCCGACGACGCGCGAGACGAAGAGCCGCCGGGAGACCTCCCGGTCGGGGGCGGAGGGGGTCCCGGGGACCTCGGACGGGGCTTCGGGGGGCGAGGGGGCCGCGGGCGGCTCCGTGGCCGGGGCGGGGGCAGGGGCCGGGGCCGGGGCCGAGGGGACGACGGTGAGGGGCGCCGTCTCGGCGGCGGTGACGGCGGGCTGGGCCGCGGCGCGGTCCCTGCGGGCCGGCCAGGCGCGCAGGACGGGCCGGACCGCCTCGCCGACCACCAGGGCCAGGACGACGTACAGGAGCAGCGCGAGCCAGAGGAAGCCGGGCCAGGCGACCGTCTGCTGGAACCAGAAGGGGGCGCCCGCCCGGGCGGAGACCAGGGCGGCCAGTGAGAGCAGCGGCAGCGCGACGACGGCCGCCGTCCCCAGGCGGCGCGCGACCCCGCCGGGCGCCGTGACGTCGCGCACGAGGCGGCGCCAGACGTACCAGTGGACCCCGCCGAGCAAGGCGAGGACCACGACCAGGACCAGCACGAAGACGACCACGCCCCGAACCCCCTCTTCTTCTCTCCCGCTCCGCCGCTATCGCGCGGAGTTCTCGCCCGCGGCACCGGCCCCGGTGTCGTCGGCGCGGTGCGCGGCACGCAGCCCACGCAACCCGATCACTCCGATCACCGTCCCCAAGACAAAGGACGTGACGGCGAGCAGCAGATGAACCCAGAAGTAGGCCGTCGGGTCGCCCGCGTCGTCGAAGGCGAGCCCGCTCCCGTCGTTCCAGAGGTTCTTGACGAAGGTGACCCAGATGAACCAGGACCACACCCCGAACGCGAGCAGGAACCAGGAGACGCGGCGGCTGAGCTTCATGAACCCAGTATCACCGTCCGCCCCTCGCGCCCCGCGTCCGGGTGGACGGGCGCGGACGAACCGCCCGGCGGTGTTCGGTTCCTTGTTCCCTACCGGTACGTTCTCGACCGTGTCTGCATCGAAGAAGACTGCCTGGGCGATCACTGCTGCCCTGTTGCTGCCGCTGGTCGCCGCCGTTCCCGCCCACGCGGACGGGAAGGACCCCAAGGACAAGCAGCCCAAGCCGCCCGCCCAGATGTCGAAGGTCGGCGGTGACCGGCTCGGCAGGCCCGGCACCCAGGTGACGCTGCTCCCCGGTGCCCCGGTGCTCCCGAAGGAGCTGTCCGCCCGGTCCTGGATCGTCGCGGACGCGGAGAGCGGCGCGGTCCTCGCCGCGCACAACGCGCACTGGCCGCTGGCGCCCGCCTCCACGCTCAAGATGCTCTTCGCGGACGCCCTGCTGCCGAAGTTCGCGAACAAGACGCAGAACCACCTGGTGCGGGCCGAGGACCTGGCCGGGATCGGCTCCGGTTCCAGTCTCGTCGGCCTCAAGGAGAAGCAGACCTACAGCGTCCGCGACCTGTGGCTCGGCGTCTTCCTGCGCTCCGGGAACGACGCCGTGCACGTCCTGTCGCGGATGAACAACGGCATCCCGCAGACCGTGAAGGACATGAACGACCGCGCGCTCGAACTGCAGGCGCTCGACACCCGCGTGGTCACCCCGGACGGTTACGACGCGCCGGGCCAGGTCTCCTCCGCCTACGACCTCACGCTCATCGCCCGCAGCGGCATGCAGAATCCGGACTTCCGGGAGTACGCGGCCACCCCGCGCGCCGCCTTCCCCGGCGAGGCGAAGCCCGGCAAGAAGCGCGGGACCTTCGAGATCCAGAACACCAACCGGCTGCTCACCGGAGACTTCGGCGTCGCCCCGTACCAGGGCATCGCCGGGGTCAAGAACGGCAACACCACGCACGCCGGGGCGACCTTCACGGGTGTCGCCGAGCGCAACGGCAAGGTGCTCCTCGTCACCGTGATGAACCCGTCCTCGAAGGAGCAGCACGCGGTCTACCGTGAGGCGGCCCGGCTGCTCGACTGGGGCTTCGCGGCGGCCGGGAAGGTCACCCCGGTGGGCGAGCTGGTGCCGCCGCGGTCCGTCCGCACGGGCGGCGGGGCCGACGGCGACGCCCCCGCGGCCGGCAACGCCCACGCGACGGTGCCGCCCGCCGGTGACGGTGCGGGCACCGGTGGCGGGGCCGTCGCCGCGGCCGAGGAGCGGTCCGGCGGGGTCGGCATCGCGCTCGCCGTGGCGGGCGCGGTGCTGATGGCGCTCGCCGCCGCGGTCTTCCTCGTCAACCGGCGCTGGCCGCTGGCCGTTCAGGGGCCCGGTCGCCGTCGGCCGTCGGACGACGGTCCGGATCCCGACGTGAACCCGTAGCGGTCCAGGCGGCGCAGAGGAGCAGCAGCTTCGCGGTGAGGTTGATCCACAGGAGCAGGGCGACCGGCACGCCGAACGCCCCGTACATCGACTTCGCCGCGACCCCCTTCATGTAGCCGCCGAGCAGCAGCTTCAGGAGCTCGAAGCCGACGGCGCCGATGAGCGCGGCGACGACGAGGTCGCGGCGGCGCGGCTCGACGCCCGGCAGCAGCGTCAGCACGTACAGCAGGATCAGGAAGTCGGCGACGACGGCGACGCAGACGGCGGCGGTCTGGAGCAGGATCCCGCCCGCGCCGCCGTCCGGGATGCCGAGCCGGTCGGCGCTCCAGCCGACGGCGGAGGAGCCGAGCCAGGAGGCGGCGAGCGAGGCGAGGGCGACCCCGCCGAGACCGACGAGGACGAGCGCGTCCTTGCCCTTGAGCAGGATCGGGTTGCCCTCGATGTCGTCGAGCCCCCAGACGGCGCGCAGGCACTCCCGCATCGAGCCGATCCAGCTGATGCCGGTGGCGAGGAGGAGCGCTCCGGCGACGAGCCCGACGGTGCCGGCGTTGGCGACGAGCGCGCCGATGTCGAGCTGGTCCGAGATGCCGGGCACCTGGTCGCCGATCTGCTCCTCGATCCGGCGGAGCTGTGCGTCGCTGAGCAGGGCGGCGCCGACGGCCGCGGTGACGGTGATCAGCGGGAAGAGGGCGAGGAAGGAGAGGAAGGTGATCGCCGCGGCGAGCCGGGTCCAGTGGACCTCGTCGAGCGTCTCGTACGAGCGCCAGAGGTGCGTCCGCATGAGGCGGACGACCCAGGGGCCGATGACGGGCAGCTTCGTCAGCCAGTCCATGTGGTGCGCGTCCCCTCGTTCCTGACGACCGTCCGACGCCCGACGACGCCCGCCGGTCTCTGCCGGGCCGTGGTCCGGGTCCGTCCCCGCCCCCGGTCTCCACCGTGTGCCCCGGATTCGGTCGCGTGCCCCCGTTCCGGCACGCCCTCGTACGAGAATCTCCCGGCGCGGACCGGGGAGTGGTGACCGACATCCCGTGTCGACGGCACGGAATACCGACATAAGCGACAGACCCGGCGCTACGGTCACCCTCATGGCTGTCGAGACCCTCCTCCTGGACGACGACCGCGTGCCGATCACCGCCCGGGGCCGCACCTCCCCCACCCTCGCGCGCTCCGCGCCCTGCGCGCCGCCCTCGACCCGGGCGCCCTGTTCCGCTCGGACCCCTCCCGTCGTCCCGCCCTTTAGGAGCTTGCCGTGAAGGACGCCTTCGGTGCCCCGCAGTCCCTGCTGATCCTCGGCGGCACCTCGGTGATCGGGCTCGCCACCGCGCGCCGTCTGATCGCCCGCCGCACCCGGACGGTCTGGCTGGCCGGCCGCCCCTCCCCCGGCCTCGCCGCCGCCGCGGACTCGTTGCGGGCGCTCGGCGCGCGCGTGCACACCGTCCCCTTCGACGCGCTCGACCCCGAGTCCCACGAGGAGCGGCTCGGGAAGGTCTTCGCGGAGGGCGACGTCGACATGGTGCTGCTGGCGTTCGGCGTCCCCGGTGACCAGGCCCGGGACGAGGTCGACCCGATGGCGGCGGTCCGCGTGGTGCGCACCAACTACACGGGGGCCGTCTCGGCCGGTCTGGTCTGCGCGGGCGCGCTCCAGGCGCAGGGGCACGGCTCGCTGGTGGTGCTGTCGTCGGTGGCGGGCGAGCGGGCCCGCCGCGCCGACTTCATCTACGGCTCGTCGAAGGCCGGGCTCGACGCCTTCGCGCAGGGGCTCGGGGACGCGCTGCACGGGACCGGGGTGCACGTGATGGTGGTGCGGCCCGGGGCCGTGCGCACGGGCGCGGCGCGGGGGCGGCGGCCGGAGCCGTACGAGACGACGCCGGAGGCGGTGGCGGCCGCCGTGGAGCTCGGGCTGCGGCGCCGCTCGGAGACCGTGTGGGTGCCGGGGACGCTACGGCCGGTGATGGCGGCGCTGCGGCACGTGCCGAGGCCGCTCTTCCGCCGTCTGCCCGTGTGACCGCCCGTGTGAGGTGTTACGACCAGGTGGGGGCGGTGGGCGCGGGCTCGACCGGGCTGCCCTGGGCCGGGACGGCGGGGATCGGGCGGCCGCTGCCGAACTCGTAGTCGTACAGCTTCCGCCAGACGCCGTCCGTGCCCTGCTCGTACAGGGCGAAGGAGCGGCACGTCCAGGCGGCCTCGTACCCGGCGAGCTCCTCGTACGCCCGGTCCATCGCCTCCTCGGAGATGCCGTGGGCGACGGTGACGTGCGGGTGGTACGGGAACTGGAGCTCGCGCACCAGCGGGCCGGCCTCGTCCCGGATCAGGTGCTGGAGACGGGTGCAGGGCGAGACGCCCTCCGTCACCTTCACGAAGACGACCGGGGAGAGCGGGCGGAAGGTGCCCGTGCCCTTCAGCCGGACCGGGAAGGGCTGGTGGGCGGCGGCGACGTCGGCGAGGTGCGCCTGGATCTCCGGCAGCCGCTCCACCTCGACCTCGGTCGGCGGGACGAGGGTGACGTGGGTGGGGATGCCGTGCGCGGCCGGGTCCCCGAAGCCGGCGCGCCGCTCCTGGAGCAGGCTGCCGTACGGCTCCGGGACCGCGATCGAAACGCCGAGCGTTACGGTCCCCACGTCGTTCTCCTCCGTCGTCCGTCGAGTGGTGGTGCGAGGGTGGTGCAGCGCCAGTGTGCGGCCTGCACCACCCTCGTGGCCAGGGTCCTTGGACTCAGTGCTTGGCGGGCAGGAAACCGAGCCGGTCGTAGGCCTGCGCGAGCGTCTCCGCGGCGACCGCGCGCGCCTTCTCCGCGCCCTTGGCCAGGACAGAGTCCAGCGTCTCCGGGTCGTCCAGGTATTCCTGCGTGCGGGCCCGGAACGGCGTGACGAAGTCCACCATGACCTCGGCCAGGTCCGTCTTCAGCGCCCCGTACATCTTGCCCTCGTAGCTCTTCTCCAGGTCCGCGACGGACGTGTCGGTGAGCGTCGACATGATCGTGAGGAGGTTGGAGACGCCGGCCTTGTTCTCCGGGTCGAAGCGGATCACCGTGTCGGTGTCGGTGACGGCGCTCTTGACCTTCTTGGCGGTGACCTTCGGGTCGTCCAGGAGGTTGATCAGGCCCTTCGGCGTGGACGCCGACTTGCTCATCTTGATCGTCGGGTCCTGGAGGTCGTAGATCTTCCCGGTCTCCTTGACGATGTACGGCGCCGGGATCGCGAAGGTGTCGCCGAAGCGGCCGTTGAAGCGCTCCGCGAGGTCGCGGGTGAGCTCGATGTGCTGGCGCTGGTCCTCGCCGACCGGGACGTGGTCCGCCTGGTAGAGCAGGATGTCCGCGACCTGGAGGATCGGGTACGTGAAGAGGCCGACGGTGGCGCGGTCGGCGCCCTGCTTGGCGGACTTGTCCTTGAACTGCGTCATGCGGGAGGCCTCGCCGAAGCCGGTGAGGCAGTTCATGACCCAGCCGAGCTGCGCGTGCTCGGGGACGTGGCTCTGGATGAACAGCGTGCAGCGGTCCGGGTCGAGGCCGGAGGCGAGCAGCTGGGCGGCGGCGAGCCGGGTGTTGGCACGGAGCTCGGCCGGGTCCTGGGGGACCGTGATGGCGTGCAGGTCGACGACCATGTAGAAGGCGTCGTGGGTCTCCTGCAGCGCGACGTACTGCCTGATCGCACCGAGGTAGTTGCCGAGGTGGAACGAGCCCGCGGTGGGCTGGATCCCGGAGAGCGCACGGGGACTGTCAGAGGCCATGCACATCATTCTCTCAGGTGTGGGAACCGATCCCCGACTGCCGGTGTATCAAGTGTGTGGGGACACGGGAGGGGGGCTCGACCGTCGTCGACGAGGGGGCCGTGATCGCTCGGGTGCGCGCCGGAGAGCCGGAGGCGTACGCGGAGCTGGTCCGCGCCCACACGGCGGTGGCGTTGCGGGCGGCGGTGGCGCTGGGCGCGGGGGCGGACGCGGAGGACGTCGTGCAGCAGGCGTTCTTCAAGGCGTACCGCTCGCTCGGCCGGTTCCGGGAGGGCGCGTCGTTCCGGCCGTGGCTGCTGAGCATCGTGGCCAATGAGACGAGGAACACAGTGCGCTCGGCGGGCCGGCAGCGGGCGGTCGCGGGGCGGGAGGCCGAGCTGCTGGCGGGCGAGCCGCTGATACCGGAGGGCGCGGACCCGGCGGTGGCGGCGGTCGAGCGGGAGCGGCGGCGGCTGCTCGCGGCGGCCCTGGAGGGGCTGCCGGAGGACCAACGGCGGGTGGTGGTCCACCGCTATCTCCTCGAGCTCGACGAGGCGGAGACGGCGGAGGCGCTGGGCTGGCCGCGCGGGACGGTGAAGTCCCGGCTGAGCAGGGCCCTGAAGAGGCTCGGACCGGTGCTGGAGGGAGGTGACGGGCGTGGCGGAGGCGGATGACCGGCTTCCGGAGGAGTTGCGGGAGCTGGGCCGGAGCCTGCGGGTGCCGGACGTGGACGGCGAGACGATGGCCGAGCGCGTGCTCGCGCAGCTCCTGGCGGAGCGGGAGGCGGGGGCGGGGCCCGTGGCTGGGCCCGTGCCGGGGGCCGGGGCTGGGACCGGGACCGGGGTGCCGCGTCGGCGTCCGGCGGGGCTCCGGCGGTGCTTCGAGCGGCTGCGGCGGCGCTGGAGGGCGCTGCTCGCCGCGGTCTCCGGGGTCCTGGTGATCGCGGTCCTCACCCCGCCCGTGCGGGCGACGGTCGGCGACTGGCTGGGCTTCGGCGGGGTGTCCGTGCGGCACGACGCGGGGGCGTCGGCCGGGGCGGGTGCGCCCGGTGCGTCGGTGCCGGGGTGTCCGGAGCCGGTGCCGTTGGCGGAGGCGGCGCGCAGGGCGGGCTTCCAGCCGCTGATACCGAGCGCGCTCGGGGCCCCGGACGCGGTGTCGGTCACGGGGTCGGCCGAGCGCGGCCGGGCGGTGATCAGTCTCTGCTGGACGGGCGGGACGGGCGGGGGCGGTCACGCCGGCCCGGTCGGCCGCCCGGACGGCCCGGTGCGCCTGGACGAGTTCCCGGCGCGCCTGGACCTCGGTTTCGTCAAGCAGGTGGCGGTCCAGCCGGAGTGGACGGCGCTTCCGGACGGCGCGCAGGCGCTGTGGTTCGCCGAGGCGCACACGCTGACGTTCCCGCTGGAGGACGGTGCGGGGGCGGTGTGGACGCACTCGGTCCGGCCGGCGGGCCCCACGCTCCTCTGGAGGAGGAACGGGGGCGCCCTGACCCTCCGCCTGGAGGGCATACCGAACCGGGCGGAGGCCCTGCGGGTGGCCGGCTCGACGGAGTGAGGCCCCGGCCCGGGTCCCGCCCCGTCCGAGCCGGGGCCCGGTCGGGGCGGGGTGGGCCCGGCCGGGGGGGGTCGGACGCGGAGGGGTCGGACGCGGAGGGGTCAGACGGGGAGGGGTCAGACGGGGAGGCCCGGGGCGGGGTGGGCGGTGAGGAGGTCGGCGACCTCCGCGCGGATCTTCCGGAGGGCGTCCTCGTCGCCCTGCCCGGCGGCGGTGACCCCGCGGTCGATCCACTCGGCCACCAGGGGCATGTGGGCGACGGTCAGGCCGCGCGAGGTGAGGGAGGGGGTGCCGATGCGGATGCCGGAGGGGTCGAAGGGCTTCCGGGGGTCGTAGGGGACGGTGTTGTAGTTGACGACGATCCCCGCCCGGTCGAGGGCCTTGGCGGCGACCTTGCCGGGGACCTCCTTGGGGGTGAGGTCCATCAGGATCAGGTGGTTGTCGGTGCCGCCGGAGACCAGGTCGAAGCCGCGGGCGAGGAGTGCCTCGGCGAGGGCCTTGGCGTTGGCGACGACCGCGTGGGCGTACGCGCGGAAGGAGGGCTGGGAGGCCTCGCGGAGGGCGACGGCGATGGCGGCGGTGGTCTGGTTGTGCGGGCCGCCCTGGAGGCCGGGGAAGACGGCCTTGTCGAGCGCCTTGGCGTGCTCCTCACGGGACATCAGCATGGCGCCGCGCGGGCCGCGCAGGGTCTTGTGGGTGGTCGTGGAGATCACGTCCACGTGCGGGACCGGTGAGGGGTGGGCGCCGCCCGCGACGAGGCCGGCGATGTGGGCGACGTCGGCGACGAGGACGGCGCCGGCCTCCCGGGCGATCTCGCCGAAGGCGGCGAAGTCGATCGTGCGGGGCAGGGCGGTGCCGCCGCAGAAGATCACCTTCGGGCGCTCGGCGAGGGCGAGTTCGCGGACCTGGTCGTAGTCGATGAGGCCGGTGTCGCGGCGGACGCCGTACTGGACGCCCCGGAACCAGCTGCCGGTGGCGGAGACGCCCCAGCCGTGGGTGAGGTGGCCGCCCATCGGCAGGGCCATGCCCATGACGGTGTCGCCGGGCTGCGCGAAGGCGAGGTAGACGGCGAGGTTGGCCGGGGAGCCGGAGTACGGCTGGACGTTGGCGTGGTCGACGCCGAAGAGGGCCTTGGCGCGCTCGACGGCGAGGGTCTCGACCCGGTCGATGTTCTGCTGGCCCTCGTAGTAGCGGCGGCCCGGGTAGCCCTCGCTGTACTTGTTCTGGAGGACGGTGCCGGAGGCTTCGAGGACGGCGGCGGAGACGTAGTTCTCGCTCGGGATGAGGCGCAGGGTCTCGCCCTGGAGCTGCTCCTCGGCCCCGACGAGGGCGGCGAGCTCGGGGTCGGCGGCGGCGAGTGCGGGGTGACGGGTGGACACGGTGATTCCTCCGGGCGTTCGGCGGATCGTCGACGGCCCGGCCCCGGTGCGAAGGTGCGCACGGAACCGGATGGGTCCCGTGATGCCCAGGCGAGCGGCACCTCGTGTGGTGGAGCGCGCGCGGCTCCCCCGGGGTCGATTCCCCGTGCGCCAGTCGCCGTGCGTGGGATCAGCCTAGCGGGCGCGCCGACGCGCGAGGTTTCTTCGTCCGGCATCCGAGCGACGATAGGAAAGGGGCGCCACACCAGCCCCTGGCCGCAGGACGAACGGAGATCCCGTGTCGAGGACGCAAGACGCGATCGCTTCCGCGGAGGCGCACAGCGCCCACAACTACCACCCCCTTCCGGTCGTCGTCGCCACGGCGGACGGTGCCTGGATGACCGACGTCGAGGGCCGCCGCTACCTCGACCTGCTCGCCGGCTACTCGGCGCTCAACTTCGGGCACGGCAACCGCCGCCTGACCGAGGCGGCGCGGGCGCAGCTGGAGCGGGTGACGCTCACGTCGCGGGCCTTCCAGCACGACCGGTTCGCCGAGTTCTGCGCGCGGCTGGCGGAGCTGTGCGGGAAGGAGGCCGTGCTGCCGATGAACACCGGCGCGGAGGCGGTGGAGACCGCCGTGAAGACGGCCCGGAAGTGGGGGTACGAGGTGAAGGGCGTGCCGGACGGGCACGCCAAGATCGTGGTCACGGCCAACAACTTCCACGGCCGGACGACGACGATCGTCAGCTTCTCGACGGACCACGAGGCCCGGGACCACTTCGGTCCGTACACGCCGGGGTTCGAGATCGTGCCGTACGGGGACCTGACGGCGATGGAGGCCGCGGTCACCGAGAACACGGTGGCGGTGCTGCTCGAACCGATCCAGGGCGAGGCGGGCGTCCTGGTCCCGCCGGCCGGCTATCTGCGCGGGGTGCGGGAGCTGACGGCCCGGCGGAACGTGCTGTTCATGGCCGACGAGATCCAGTCGGGCCTGGGCCGGACGGGCCGGACCTTCGCGTGCGAGCACGAGGACGTGGTGCCCGACGTGTACATCCTGGGGAAGGCGCTGGGCGGCGGTGTCGTGCCGGTGTCGGCGGTGGTCGCCGACCGGGCGGTCCTCGGGGTCTTCCGGCCGGGCGAGCACGGCTCGACCTTCGGCGGGAACCCGCTGGCGTGCGCGGTGGCCCTGGAGGTGATCGCGATGCTGCGCACGGGCGAGTACCAGGAGCGGGCGACGGTGCTGGGCGAGCACCTCCACGCGGAGCTGGGGCTGCTCGTGGGCGGCGGCGCGGTGAAGGCGGTGCGCGGCCGCGGGCTGTGGGCCGGGGTGGACATCGACCCGGCCCGGGGCACGGGCCGGGAGATCTCGGAGCGGCTGATGGAGCGGGGGGTCCTGGTGAAGGACACCCACGGTTCGACGATCCGGATCGCGCCGCCGCTGGTCATCTCGAAGGAGGACCTGGACTGGGGTCTGGAGCAGCTGAGGACGGTGCTGACGGACTGACGGACTGACGTCTCCGCTCGGAGCGAGCGGCGGGGAGCGCCGGGACGAGCGGCGGGACGAGCGGCGGCGGTCAGAGGATGACGTGCGGGAGGAAGCGGGCGTACTCGTCGGTGACGAGGCCCGCCGACTCCCGGATGCCGAGCCCCGCCGCCTCGTCCTCGACGACCCACGCGCCGAGCACCACGCGGTTGCCGTCGAAGTCGGGCAGCGGGGCCAACTCCTGGTAGCAGCAGGGCTCGTCGCGTACGACGGGCTCGCTGCCCGCCTCGTGCAGGGTGACGCCCGCGCCCTCCCGGCCGAGGAGCGGCTTGGCGACCCAGCCGGTGGTCGTCGCCAGCTCGCGCGGCCCGTCGAGGTAGGCGGGCAGCAGGTGGGGGTGGCCCGGATTGAGCTCCCACAGGATCGCGAGCAGCGCCTTGTTGGAGAGCAGCATCTTCCAGGCGGGCTCGATCCAGCAGGTGGTGCCGGTGCCGCCGCCGTTGTCGAGGGTGTCGAGGACGTACCGGCCGAAGCGGTCGGTGGTGAGCCACTCCCACGGGTAGAGCTTGAAGCAGCTGCGGATGAACCGGAGCCGGTCGTCCACGAAGCGGCGGGAGAGCCGGTCCCAGCCGATCCGCTCGACCGACAGCGCCTCCGTGGCGAGCCCGGCCTGCTGGGCGGTCTCGCGCAGGTACGCGACCGTCATCAGGTCCTCGCCGAGCTCGTCGCCGTCGGAGTGGGCGAAGTGCACGGGGCCGGGCGGCAGCAGGTGCGCCTGCCGCTTCCAGGCGTCGACGAGCCGCTCGTGGAGGGAGTTCCACTGGTCGGCGCCGGGGAACCGTTCCTCCATCCAGAACCACTGCGGGCTCGCGGCCTCGACGAGCGAGGTCGGGGTGTCGGCGTTGTACTCCAGCATCTTGGCCGGGCCCGTGCCGTCGTAGCGCAGGTCGAACCGGCCGTACAGGGAGGGGAGTTCGGCGCGGCGCCGCCAGGACTCGGCGACCCGGGCCGCGACGCGGGGGTCGGTGATGCCCAGATCGGCGAAACGGTCCTGCTCGACGATGTGCGCGGCCGCCGCCAGGGACAGCGCGTGCAGTTCCTCGACGACCTCCTCCATCGCCTCGACCTCGGGCAGCGAGAAGGAGTAGTACGCGCTCTCGTCCCAGTACGGACGCAGGGAACCGTCCGGGTACCGGGTCAGGGGGTAGACGACCCCCTGCTCCTCCACGATCCGCTGCCAGTCCGGCCGGGGGTCGATGGTGTGCCGTTCCATGTGCCTGCCCGGCCTTCCTCAGCCGCCGCCGGAGCCCGAGCAGCCGAAGCCGCCCGTGTCGACCGCCGCCTTGTTGAAACTGCCGCCGCTCACGGTGCGGTCCCGCACGGAGCCGCCGTAGTAGTACGAACCGCGGTGGGTGCTGTCGTCGTCGTCACCGCCGCCGCCGTCGCACTCGTACATCGGCAGCTCCTCCCGGGTCAGCGGGTCGACACACCGCCGGTCCGGCTCCGAGCCGCACGCGGTGATCGTCGCCGCGAGCACACCCATTCCGCCGAGCACCACCGTGCTCGACCTCAGCCTCCGCATGTCCGTCGCCCTCCCCTTCGCGTGGTCGCGAGCGTCGCGACCGCACAGTGTAGGCCGGTGAATTCCGGCCCCACGCCCTAGAGTCATTTCGTGCTACTCGGGATGATTTGCGCCCTCGGATCGGCGCTCTGCTTCGGTACGGCCTCGGTGTTCCAGGCGATGGCGGCCCGTGCCGCCACCCCGGGAACGGGCAGCGGTGTCGACGTCGCCCTCCTGTGGCGGGCCCTGCGCCAGTGGCGTTATCTCGCCGGTCTCGCCCTGGACTCGCTGGGGTTCATCCTCCAGATCGTGGCGCTGCGGACCCTGCCCATCTACGCCGTGGGCGCGGCGCTCGCCGCGAGCCTCGCGGTCACGGCCGTCGTCGCCTCCCGGCTCCTGGGCGTCCGGCTGAGCCGGGTGGAGTGGGGCGCGGTCGGCGTGGTGTGCGCGGGGCTCGCGATGCTGGCCCTCGCCTCGGGCAGGGAGGGCCACCGGGAGGTCGCCGACGCGCTGCGGTGGGTGCTGCTCGCGATCTCGTGCGGCGTCCTGCTGCTCGGAGTCGTCGGCGGCCGCCTGCCGGACCGGCCGCGCGCGCTCGTCCTGGGACTCGGGGCGGGCTTCGGCTTCGGGGTGGTGGAGGTGGCGGTCCGGCTGGTCGACGGCGTCGACTTCGCGGACCCCGCCTGGTACGCGCTGCTCGTGGGCGGCGGGGCGGCGTTCCTGCTGCTGACCTCCGCGTTCCAGCGGGGGTCGGTGACGACGGCGACGGCGGGGATGGTGCTGGGCGAGACGATCGGGCCCGCGCTGGTGGGGGTGGTGTGGCTCGGGGACCGGACGCGGGAGGGGCTGGGGTGGCTGGCGTTCGTCGGCTTCGCGGTGGCGGTGGCGGGCTCCCTCACCCTCGCCCGCTTCGGCGAACCCCCGACCACCCCGGCCCCGGTGCCCCCGGCGCCGGTGCCGGGGGCGTCGGGGCCCTGAGCGGGGCGGCGCCGGGGGCGTCGGGGCCGGGGTGGGGCGGCGCCGCACCCGCGCCGGGAACGGTTCAGCGGGGGAAGCGCGTGGCGAGGAAGGCGTCGAAGGGGAGCGTCCCCACGGCACGGTCCGGCGCCAGGTGGCCACCCGCCCGGAACCCCCGGTACGCCTTCCCGGCCAACGGGACCTCCACCACCGGGCGCCGTCGACCACGCGCCCGCAGGTACGCGCGGGCCAGCTCCGGCAGCGTACGGACCTCGGGACCGCCCATGTCCGGCACCCGTCCCGCCGGCGCCGCCCCGGCGAGCCGCGCGAGCCGTTCGGCGACCTCGGCCACGTCGACGGGCTGGTCGCACACGCCCGCCGGGAGGAACACGACGGGCAGGCGCGCCGCTCCTTCCAGGACCCGCAGGACCAGGTCGTGGAACTGGGTGGCGCGCAGCACCGTCCAGCCGAGGCCGGACTCCTCGACGAGACGCTCCACGACGTGCTTGCTGCGGTAGTAGCCGAGCGGCACGCGGTCGACGCCGACGATCGAGATGTGGACGAGGTGCCGCACTCCGGCGCGGCGCGCGGCGGCGATCAGGTGGCGCGCCGCGTCCTCGTCGCCACCGCGCGGGCTGCTCGCGCAGTGCACGACGGTGTCGACCCCCGCCAGGGCCGTGTCGAGCCCCGGCCCTCCTTCGCGCAGGTCGACGGCGTACGGCCGGGAGCGCCGGCTCAGGACCCGCACCTCCTCGTGTCCGTCGGCCCGCAGTCGCTCGGTGACGAGCCGGCCGAGGGTGCCGGTGCCGCCGGTCACCAGGATCGTGGTCATCGCGGTCGCCTTCCTTCGGGTGCGGGCGGTCCCCGCCGGAGCGCCCGTCACCGTCTGGAACCGGCGGGAGCCCGCCGATGTGACAGCCTCAGGCCCCGGGGGTCGCCGGGGCGGCGAACTGGCGGGCCGCGTAGTCGAGCTTGTCGGGGTTGAGGACGATCCAGACCTCCGCGATGACGCCGTCCCGCAGGCCGAAGGTCGCCACGCCGTAGAGACGCCCGCCCACGTGTGCCACGAGCGCCGGTGCGCCGTTGGCCTCGGCGACGCCGAGTTCGGAGCCCGGAGGGAGCCGGTCGCCGATGCCGGCGAGGAAGCGCAGCACCTTGTCCCTGCCGAGGAGCGGGCGGAGGGCGGAGGTGACCTTGCCGCCGCCGTCGCTCCACCACACGACGTCCTCGGCGAGGAGCTGTTCAAGGCCGGCGAGGTCGCCCTCGCGGGCCGCGGTCACGAACGACTCGACGAGCGCCTCCCGTCGCTCCTCGGACGCCTCGAAGCGCGGTTCGGGCGCGGCGACCCGCCGCGCGGCCCTCCCGTACAGCTGGCGGCAGTTGGCCTCGCTGAGGTCGAGCACTCCGGCGATGTCCCGGTGCGCGTAGCCGAACGCCTCGCGCAGGACGTAGACGGCGCGCTCCGCCGGGGTGAGCCGTTCGAGCAGCAGGAGCAGGGCGGTGGAGACGGCGTCGCGCCGCTCGGCGGACTCCAGCGGGCCGAGCGCGCCGTCGTGGGTGAGGACGGGCTCCGGCAGCCAGGGGCCGGTGTACCGCTCGCGGCTGACACGGGCGGAGGTGAGGCGGTTGAGGCAGAGGTTGGTGACGACTTTCGCCAGCCAGGCGGCGGGGTGCTCGATGGCTCGCCGGTCGGCGCCGCTCCAGCGGAGGTACGCGTCCTGGACGGCGTCCTCGGCCTCCTCGGCCGAGCCGAGCAGGCGGTAGGCGAGACCGAACATGCGCGGGCGGTGCGCGGTGAACTCCTCGGCGGAGCCGCGGACCGAGGCGCGGGCAGCGCCGGCGGCGGAGGCGCGGGCAGCGCCGGCGGCGGAGGCGGCCGAGGCGGAGGAGCCGGAGCCGTCGACCGAGCCGGAGGCGGAGGCAGAGGAGGCGGAGCCGTCGACCGCCGGGTCGCCGTCGTGCGGGTCGATCTCCCCGGAGGACCGGGCACCTTGGGGCGTCGTCACGCGTCCAGCGTGCCAGAGTCCGTCTCGTCCGCCGGCGGCAGCACCCGGCACAGGGCGCGGAGCGCGCCCTGCCAGCCGCTGTCGGGCGGGGTGGCGTAGCCGACGACCAGGCCGTTCAGGGCCGGCGGCACCGAGGGGCGGCGGAAGGCGTTCAGGCCCTGGACGGCCAGCCCGTGCCAGGCGGCGGCCCGCAGGACCTCCTGTTCGGTGCCGGGCGGCAGGGAGAGGACGGCGTGGAGGCCGGCCGCGATGCCGTCGACGCGGGTCTGCGGGGAGTGCGCGGCCACGGCCCGCACGAGCTGGTCGCGGCGGCGCCGGTAGCGCAGCCGCATGGCCCGTACGTGCCGGTCGTACGCCCCCGACGCCAGGAACTCCGCGAACGCCAGCTGGTCGGGCGCGGGCGACACCCACTCCACCGCCCCCTTGGCCGCCACCACCTCGTCGACGAGGCCCTCCGGCAGCACCATCCACGCCAGGCGCAGGGCGGGAGCCAGCGACTTGCTGGCGGTGCCGAGGTGAACCACCCGCTCGGGGTCGAGGCCCTGGAGCGCGCCGACCGGCTGCCGGTCGTAGCGGAACTCTCCGTCGTAGTCGTCCTCCAGGACGAGACCGCCGGTGGTGCGCGCCCAGTCGACGACGGCGGCGCGCCGGTCCGGGGGCAGGGCGCCGCCGAGGGGGAACTGGTGGGCTGCCGTCATCAGGACCGCGCCCGTGCCGGCGTACGCCGGGTCGTGCGCCAGCTCCTCGACGCGCGTGCCGCGCGCGTCGAACGGCAGGGCCGGGGTGCCGAGTCCGGCGCGCGCGAGCAGGTCGGCGTGGAGCCCGAGGCCGTACGACTCGACGGCCGCGTCCCGGACCCCGCGGGCCCGCAGCACCTGGCCGATCAGGCTCAGCCCGTGGACGAACCCGGCGCAGACGACGATCCGTTCGGGCCGGGCGTGCACGCCGCGGGCGCGGGCGAGGTACTCGGCGAGCACGGTGCGCAGCTCGACGCGGCCGCGCGGATCTCCGTACCCGAACGCCTCGTTGGGGGCGGCGGTCAGGGCACGGCGGTAGGCCTTGAGCCATGCGGCGCGGGGGAAGGAGGCGAGGTCGGGGGTGCCGGCCTTGAGGTCGTGCACCGGGGCGGCGGGCGGCCGCCCCCGCCGCACCGTGACACCGGGAGGCGCGGCCGGCGGCGAAGGGGAAGGGCGGGGTGCGGCGCGGCGGGCCACGCGCGTGCCCGAGCCCTGGCGGGCGGTCAGCCACCCCTCGGCGACGAGTTCGGCGTACGCGTCGGCGACGGTGTTCCGGGCCATGCCGAGATCGGCGGCGAGGGACCGCGAGGACGGCAGCCGGGTACCCGCCTCCAGCCTGCCGCTGCGCACCGCTTCCCTGAGCGCGTCCATGAGTCCGGCGCGCAGTCGCGGTCCGCGCAGTTCCAGGTGGAGGTCGGCCCCGAAAGTGGCCCACTCGTTCGCCATGGGAATGGACCATACTCCTGAGCCACCCCGCTCGTACGGTGGTCGGCATGACGACGGACACCACGACCACGACCGCGAGCACGGCCACGAACACGAACACGAACACGGCCACGACCGCGACGCCCCGCGCCCACGAGCACGCCCCGCGCCTCCCCCTCGCCGAGCGGGTGCCCGAGTTCTACCGGGCGATGGTCCGCCTGGAGAGCGCGGCGGCGAAGGACGTCGACCCGACCCTGTACCACCTCGTCAAGATCCGGGCCTCGCAGGTCAACCACTGCGCGTTCTGCCTCGACATGCACACGAAGGACGCGCTCGCGGAGGGCGAGGCGGTCGAGCGGATCGTGCAGCTGTCGGCGTGGGAGGAGTCCCGCCACTTCTACACCGAGCGGGAGCTCGCGGCGCTCGCCCTCACCGAGGCCGTCACCGTCCTCACCGACGGTTTCGTCCCGGACGCGGTGTACGCCGAGGC
Organism: Streptomyces sp. NPDC003327; assembly: GCF_053589515.1. Taxonomy (NCBI): domain Bacteria; kingdom Bacillati; phylum Actinomycetota; class Actinomycetes; order Kitasatosporales; family Streptomycetaceae; genus Streptomyces; species Streptomyces sp. NPDC003327. Next base: position 93,698 of record NZ_JBSFSA010000005.1, read on the forward strand.
CGCCCGGCACTTCGACGAGACGGAGCTGGCCCGGCTCATCGCCGCGATCGTCACCATCAACGCCTGGAACCGGATCGGTGTCACCACCCGCATGGTCCCCGGCCACTACACCCCCCGCTCCTCGTGAACGACCAGGACCCGGCGAGGCGGCTGCGCGACCTCCACCGGGACCGGCCGGCGGACGATCCGCTGGTCCTGCCGGGGCCCTGGGACGCGGCGAGCGCCCGCGCGTTCGAGGCGGCCGGCTTCCCCGCGCTCGCCACGCCGAGCGCCGGGATCGCCGCCTCCCTCGGGTACGAGGACGGGCGGACCCCGCCGGCGGAGATGTTCGCCGCCGTGGCGCGGATCGCGCGGTCCGTCTCCGTTCCCGTCACGGCGGACCTGGAGGGCGGGTACGGGCTGCCGCCCGCCGAGCTGGTGGAGCGCGTACGGGAGACGGGCGCCGTCGGCGTGAACCTGGAGGACACGGGGGCGGACGGCACCCTCAGGGACGCGCGGGCGCACGCGGAGTGGCTGGCGGAGGTGCGGGCCGAGGCCGGGCCCGCGCTCTTCGTCAACGCGCGCGTGGACGCGTACGTCCGCCGGGCGCCCGACCCGCTGGGCGCGGCGGTCGCCCGGGCCCGGCTCTACGTGGAGGCCGGCGCGGACTGCGTCTACCCGATCGCGGCCCCGGCGGCCGACCTGCCCGCGCTGCGCGCCGCCGTCGGGACGCTGCCGCTCAACGCCCTGGCGGTGCCGGGCGGCCCGGACCTCGCCGCGCTGGGCCGCCTGGGCGCCACCCGGATCACCTTCGGCGACGGCCTGCTGCTCCGGGCGCTGACCGCCGTGACGGCCCTCGCCGCCGGCCTCCGCCCGGGCCGCCCGCCCGCCTCCTGACGCGGGCGGCCCGGACCGGGGCGTTCACGGTGGTCGGCATGCACCTGGGCGGGTCGGGCCGGTCAGTACGCGCCGGGGCGGAAGAACTCCAGGGCGACGCGCAGGTTCTCGCGCTGGCGCGGCCAGTCGCTCTCCGGCCCGGCCGCGAGGACCGCGTAGTGGGTGCCGTCCGGGGCCGTGAAGGCCCGGTCGACGACCTTGCGGCGGTCGCCGGCGCGGTCGTACGCGTAGACCAGTTCGGCGGTGTCGGACGGGGCGCCCGGCTCGTCCGTGATCCGTTCCAGGCTGATCTCCTCGTACCCGGGCTTGTTGGCCCGGCCGTCGGCGGAGGCGCCGCGCAGCGCCTCGTACGGCGTGAGGCCTGCCTCCTGGACGACGAAGACCTGGATCAGGCTGCGGCCGTCCGGCGCGTTGTAGAAGACGCCCTGGTCGGACTCGGTGCGGTCCCAGCCCTCGGGGACCGCGATCGTGAAGCCCTTGAGGTCCTCTACGGCGCGGTAACCGGGCGGCGGCAGGTCGTCCGAGGGCGCGGCCGACGTCCCGGACGGGTCCGTGGAGGACGGACCCGAGGAGGAACCGGACGACGGGCCGCCGGACGGGCCGCCGGACGGGCCGGAGCTCGGGTCGGAGCTCGGGTCGGAGGAGGGGGTCTGCGTCGCCTCCGAGACGGAGGCGGGCGGCCCGGCGGCCGCCGGGCCGCTCCCGTCACCGTCCCCGCCCCAGAGCAGCCACCCGCCCAGGGTCCCCGCCGCCAGCACGGCGACGGCGGCCCCGATCACCACGGCGCTCCGCCCCCGCGGGGCGGCGGCCGACGGCGCCGCCGGGTACTGCCACTGACCCGTCTCCGGTACGTACACGGGCGCCGGACCGGGCGGAACGGCCGGAACAGCCGGTGCAGCCGGAACAGGCGGAACAGCCGGTGCAACCGGAACAGGCGGCGGTACGACGGGGCCCGCCTCCGGGCCCGGGACCACCGGGCCGTCCGGCACCGGCTCGTCCGGCCCAGGGATCACCGGCGGCGGGCCCTCCGTCGTCTCCCAGCGCTGCGTGACGTCGTTCCAGCGAGCGGCCACGTCAGCCCCCGAGCAGGGCCGCGACCAGCTGGCCGACCGTCACGCCCGAGGCGAGGATGCCCGCCACGGCGCCGGAGTCGGCCAGGGCACGGCGGACCCGGGCGAGCCGGCCCGGGGACGCCGCGCCCGTGGCCTCGATCTCGTCCTCGGCCTCCTCCAGTTCGGCGTCGAGCGCGGTCGTCTGCTCGGACTCGACGACGCCGCCGAGGTCCGTGCGGAACCGGCGGATGGCCTGGAGCAGCTCCTCCTGCCGCGGGTCGCGCACGGTCTGCGGGCCGTTCACCGTGTTCGTGACGGTGTTGTCGTTGCCGATGGTGACGTTGCCGCCGGTGTTGGTGACGTGGATGCCGCCGCGGTCACGGGAGTTGTCGGTGTCAGCCACGGTCGCCTCCGGTCGTGTGGGTGGTGAAGGTCTTGCTGGTGACGGTGTTGCGGTCACCGATGGACACGGTGCCCTTGGTGTTCTCGATGAACGTGCCGCCCTCGGCGACGTGCACGATCCGCTGCTCGAACTCGTCGGTCTCGTACCCGGCTTCGCGCAGGGCGGCGGTCACTCCGCTCGCCACCCGGTCCTGGATGCTCTTGAGGTAGCGGCTGACGTCCATCTCCTGGAAGAGGGACGCCTCGTCGTCCGAGCCGAGCTCGCGCACCGAGGTCAGCGGCCCCTCGGGCAGGGCGTGCGCGTGGCCCGCCGTGACCAGGCGCCACAGGTGGCCGAGGGCGCGCCACAGGGTGACGAGCGACTGGCCGGCCGAGCGCGGGGTCCGGGCGAGCGCCCAGACCGCCTTGCCGAAGCGGTGGTTGTAGCGGTAGCGGTGGGCGATCCGGTCGGCGTCGCGGAAGAGCTGCCGCACCGGGCGGAGCACGTGCGGGGCGACCTCCAGCATGAGCATGCCGCCCTGCGTGTGGACGCGGACGAAGACGGTGGTGACGATCTCCTCGCCCCAGCCGCCGACCCGGATGCGGAGGAAGTGCCGCCGGGTCTCGCCGCCCTCCTCGATGGAGCCCGAGCGGTGCGCCTCGAAGCCCTCGGGGGTGTACGGGGCGGCGGCGCGGGACGGCAGCCCGTCGGCGGGCAGGAAGACGACCTCGTCGATCTCCAGCTCCCGCAGCCGGTCCCTCACGGCCTCCCGGATCTGCGGCGAGCCGTGGGCCGAGGGCACGCGCAGCGCCTCCACCAGCGGGACGACGTGCCGCATGATGGCGCTGTTGTCGAGGGGTTCGGGCGCCTTGCCGTCGAGGTTCTTGCGGGGCCGCAGCTCGATGGAGAGCGACCAGGGCTCGTAGGGCTCGCCGGCTCCGCAGAACGGGTTCTCGGCGGCGTACAGGACGAGCCGGGCGTGCTGCTCGGTGCGGATGCGGTCGCGCAGGCGGCGGAAGCGGGCGCCCTCGGCCTGTTCGGCCGGGTCGGAGCGCAGGTCGGGGAAGCGTTCCCGGGACAGCTCCTCGGTGAGGGCGCGGGCGAACTGGCCGTGCTGGGTGGCCACCGCCCAGGCCACGAGCAGCGGCACGGCGATGGTGATCCACACCTCCAGCTTCCCGATGTCCCCCATGTCCTCCGCGGCCATGGCGAAGACGAGGCCCACGTAGCCGCCGTACTCGCCGACCTCGCCGACCTCGCCGACCTCGCCGAAGAAGTCCCACCGCGTCTCCTCGTCGGCGAGGGCCAGGACGAGGAGGACGAGCGCGGACTGGGCGAACATCAGCCGCCCGTACCAGCGCAGGACGAGGGCGGGGGCGGTACGCAGGAGGGGCGGGGCTGCCGCGCGGCCGCGGACCAGGCGGGCGATGCCGAGGACCAGGTAGGGCAGGACCAGGAGCAGGACGAGGCCCTTGGTGAGCGGGAAGGCGACGATCCAGAGGGCGAGGATCGCGGCGGCCCAGGCGAGTTCGACGCGGCGGGCGCGGAGCGCGTGGGCGAGGACGCGGCTCGCGTCGTGGCCGAGGGAGGGCGCGGCGAACCGCTCCTCGTGGACGTACAGCTGATCGACGACCGCGTCCCGGAAGCCGTCGTCGAGGTAGGTGCCGGCGCAGAGCAGCCGGGTCGCCTCGCTGGCGGACGGCAGGCGGCGCGGATCGACGGCGGCGCCGTACGGCCCCGGGGCGGACGCCGGGACGGCTCCCCCGGCGGCGCCCCCTAAGGGTCCCGCGGCCGGTCCCGCACCGGGTGCTCCGGCCGGTCCCCCTCCGGGGCCCGCGGATGGCGGCCCGCCGGGCGGGCCGGGTGGCTGGTTGGGCACGAAAGCCTGTGCCAAGACTCCCCCGTATGTCTCGAACTGTTGCCGTCCCGGACGGTGTTGGCCCGGAACCGGAGGCACAGCATAAGGGAGCCCGGCGTTCCGTGTCGGCGCGAAAAAACACCCCCGGCCGCGCGGGCCGGGGGTGTTCCGAGCAGGTGTCTCGGCTCAGGTGGGGGCTCAGATGAGGCCGAGCTCGCGGACCGCGTCGCGCTCCTCGGAGAGCTCCTTGACCGAGGCGTCGATGCGGCTGCGGGAGAAGTCGTTGATCTCCAGGCCCTGGACGATCTCGTACGTGCCGTCCTTGCAGGTGACGGGGAAGGAGGAGATGAGGCCCTCGGGGACGCCGTAGGAGCCGTCCGAGGGGATGCCCATGGAGGTCCAGTCGCCCTCGCGGGTGCCGTTGACCCAGGTGTGGACGTGGTCGATGGCGGCGTTGGCGGCCGAGGCGGCGGAGGACGCGCCACGGGCGTCGATGATCGCGGCGCCGCGCTTGGCGACGGTCGGGATGAAGGTGTCGGCCAGCCACGCCTCGTCGTTGACGACCTCGGCGGCGTTCTTGCCGGCGATCTCCGCGTGGAAGATGTCCGGGTACTGGGTGGCGGAGTGGTTGCCCCAGATGGTGAGGCGCTTGATGTCCTCGACGGAGGCGCCGGTCTTCTGGGCCAGCTGCGTCAGGGCGCGGTTGTGGTCCAGGCGCGTCATCGCGGTGAAGCGCTCGGCCGGGACGTCCGGGGCGGACTGCTGCGCGATGAGGGCGTTGGTGTTGGCCGGGTTGCCGACGACGAGGACCTTGATGTCGTCCGCCGCGTGGGCGTTGATGGCCTGGCCCTGCGGCTTGAAGATGCCGCCGTTGGCGGCGAGCAGGTCACCGCGCTCCATGCCCGCGGTGCGCGGACGGGCGCCGACGAGCAGCGCGACGTTGGCACCCTCGAAGCCCTTGTTCGGGTCGTCGAAGATGTCGATGCCCTTGAGCAGCGGGAACGCGCAGTCGTCGAGCTCCATGGCGGTGCCCTCGGCGGCCTTGACGCCCTGCGGGATCTCGAGAAGGCGCAGCTTGACCGGCACGTCCGCGCCGAGCAGGTGGCCGGAGGCGATGCGGAAGAGCAGCGCGTAGCCGATCTGGCCGGCCGCGCCGGTGACGGTGACATTCACGGGAGTGCGGGTCATGGCGATCTCCGTAAGACAGCTGGCGGTGGGGGTCCCTGCCCCTGATGCTGGATACCCCTCCTTGATCGATCGATGTCTCGACGTGAAGAGATATCCGGCGGTCAGGCTATCGGACCCGGGCCCCTCCCGACCCCCTGCCCCTTGTGGTTCGGCTCACTGCCACCCGTCCGGGCCGGGGCGGACGGATTCTGTCCGTTCGTCAGTTCGCGGTGCACTCCTCGCCTCCGTCGGTGCGGGTGATGCAGGCGCGGGCGTCGGTCGCCTCCTCGACCGCCACCATCGCCGTGTACGCGTCGGTGTCGGCGCCCGGGTCGGGCGTCGCGGTCCGGGTCGCGCCGGCCGCCTCGACGCTGACGGTGTCGCCGGGCGCGGCGCCGGTGATCCGGGCCCAGGCGGCCCGGCAGGTGGCGCTGTGCCGGACCTCGACCTGGACGGTGCCGAGGTGGGCGCTGGCGACGGTGGCGGCGAGGGGGCCGCCGCACCCCATGGCCTCCGGGTCCTTGCCCGCGCAGCCGGTTCCCGCGCACCGCACGCCGGGCGGCAGGCCGGTGGGCGTCGCGGGGGTCGTCACCGTGGTGGTGGGCGGCGCGGCGCGGCCGTCGTCGGCTCCCCCGCCGCCGAGGTCGACGAGCAGCAGCGCGGCGACGACGACGAGCGCGGCCCCGCCGATTCCGGCGGCGTAGAGCAGCGCCGTCTTCGACCGCGAGGCGGCGGGGGCGCGGGCGCCGGCACCGACGGACGGCCCCGACATCCCGGCAGGCGTCCCGGACCTCCCGACGGACGGCCCGGACATCCCGGCAGGCGTCCCGCCAGGCGTCCCCCCGGGAATTCCGCCGACAGGAGTTCCGCCGGGAGTACGGATCGGGGCGCGCTCCGCGTCCACGCGCCGGAACTGCATGGTCCGCTCGTCGCCCCCGTCACCGGGACCGACAGGCCCCGCCGCCGTGCCGCGCTGCCGCTTCCACGCCCGGTCCGCGTGCTCCCACTCCGCGGCGAGGCCCGCCACGTCGGTACCCGTGACCTCGGCGAGCGCCACGGCCGCGCCGCGCGGGACGGGGCGCTCGCCCCTCAAGTACGCGTCCCAGGTGGCCCGGTCGTGACCCGTGCGTTCGGCGACGGCGACGACGCCGAGTCCGCTGCGGTCGATCAGGCGGCGGAGCCGTTCCGTGAACGCCCGTACATCCGGATCGAGTTCGTCCGGCAGCGCCTTCCAGGCAGCCATGTGCGGTCCCCCTTGTTCCCTGCTTCCCCGAAGGATGGCAGGTCCGGGGCCGGGGCGCGCCCCCGGTGCGGGGAAGTGGCGGCGAGTCGGCGGAAGATAGCGGAATGGTCACTTCCGTGCCACAGCGCCCCGACGGGCCTTGAAGCCGCCTTGGCGAGTACATGACCCTTGATCGCGGCGGTGCCCGCCCTCCCACGGGGGAGAGGGCGGGCACCGTCACCGTGACCGGGTCGTCGTCACGTCACCGTCAGGTGGAGGACGTCCTCCAGGAACGGGATCCGCAGCCAGGGCTCCGGCTGCACCATGAGCGCGAGCAGCACGATCAGGCCGCCCATGACCCCGTACGTGAACATGTCGGTGAAGCGCGACCGCACGGCCAGCATCCCCACCGACGGGAGCACCCGGCGCAGCACGGCGCCGAGGAGCAGCGCGGCGCCGATCAGGACCGCCCCGATCCGGAAGGACTGCGGGAAGGGGTCGGTGCCCACGATCAGCAGGCCGAGGGCGGTGAGGCCGAGGACCGTGAGCAGCGGCCACTGGCGGGCGGGCGCCGGGGCGTCACCCGGCGCCGCCCGGCCGCCGCCCTCGGGCCGCGCGGTCCCGGCGGTGACGACGGTCGGCTTCGGCCGCGTGAACCCGCGCGCCGGAGCGCCGGCGGACCCGCCCGCGTCCCCCGGCCTGCCGGACCCGCCGACCGCGTGCGCGTCCCTCGCCTCGCCCATGGTCCCGTCCGGGTCCCCCGGGGTCCCGGAGGTCACGTCAGAGGGCCTCGGCCGCGCGCTCGGCGGCCTCGACGACGTTGACGAGCAGCTGCGCGCGGGTCATCGGGCCCACGCCGCCGGGGTTCGGGGAGATCCAGCCGGCCACCTCGGCGACGTCCGGGTGCACGTCGCCGAGGATCTTGCCCTCGGCGTTGCGGGAGACGCCGACGTCGAGGACGGCCGCGCCCGGCTTCACGTCCTCGGGCTTGATGAGGTGCGGGACGCCGGCGGCCGCGACGATGATGTCGGCGTTCCGCAGGTGCGCCGACAGGTCCCGGGTGCCGGTGTGGCACTGGGTCACGGTGGCGTTCTCGGAGCGGCGGGTGAGGATCAGCGGCATCGGGCGCCCGATGGTGACGCCGCGGCCGACGACCACGACCTCGGCGCCGTTGATCTCCACGCCGTGCGCGCGCAGCAGCGTGATGACGCCGTTCGGCGTGCAGGGCAGCGGCGCGGGCTCGTTGAGCACGAGCCGGCCGAGGTTGGTCGGGTGCAGGCCGTCCGCGTCCTTGGCCGGGTCCATCAGCTCCAGGATGCGGTTCTCGTCGATGCCCTTGGGCAGCGGGAGCTGGACGATGTAACCCGTGCAGGCCGGGTCCTCGTTGAGTTCGCGTACGACCGACTCGATCTCGTCCTGGGTGGCGGTGGCGGGCAGTTCGCGCTGGATGGAGGCGATGCCGACCTGCGCGCAGTCACGGTGCTTTCCGGCCACGTACTTCTGGCTCGCCGGGTCGTCACCGACCAGGACGGTGCCGAGACCGGGCGTGACGCCCTTCTCCCTGAGGGCCGCCACACGGACGGTCAGATCGGACTTGATCGCGGCTGCGGTGGCCTTGCCATCGAGAATCTGGGCGCTCATGGGGACATCCTCCCGGATGACCCCCGCCATGTTCCAATCCGTGACGCCCCCGGCCGCCCGAGGTGACCGGGGGGCCGGACGGGAGGTTGCGCTTGCGTTGCACTCGCACAACTCCGGTGCGTATCGACTGGACAAAAAGTCGACGGTAAGACGACGATGATCCGCGCAGTACCGCGGAAAGTGCCGGGGGGAGATCCGCTCATTTCACTGTGAAGGTCCTCCGCGCGGGCCGCGTTTCGTCCCCGCAAGAAAGAGTCACGGAGGAATTTCGCGATGAGCTTCGGCGATCCGAACAACCCCTACGGCCAGCAGCAGGGCCAGCAGCCCGGCTACGGCTACCCGCAGCAGGCCCCGCAGGGCGTCCCGCCGCAGCAGGGCTACGGCTACCCGGCCGCCCCGGCGTACGGCGGCGGCTACCCGGGCGCGGCCATGGTCATGCCCGGCGGCGTCAAGGCCGGCCGCGTCATGCTGTGGATCCTCGGCGTCCTCCAGGTCGTCTCCGGCATCGTCCTGGCCGTGGCCGGCGGCTGGGTCGCCGACCAGATCGCCGACTCCTCGACCGAGCTGAGCAACACGGACGGCGCCGCGGCCGCGGTGACCGGCGTGTTCATCTTCTTCGGCGTGGTCGCGCTCGCCTTCGGCATCTGGGCGATCATGATGGGCGCCAAGAGCGCCACCGGCGGCAACGGCATCCGCATCTCCGCCATCGTGTACGGCTCCCTCGTGACCCTGATGAGCCTCATCAGCCTGGCGGGCGCGAACGTCTTCGCGATCCTCAGCCTGGTCCTCGGCATCCTGATCATCGTCTTCTACGCGAAGTCGGACGCCGCTGCCTGGTTCAACCGGAACAAGCAGCAGTACTGATCACGGGTGATCACGAGCCACCGGGTGATCACGAGCAACACGCAGGGGCCGGATTCCGCGCGGAATCCGGCCCCCGGTGTTTTCCCGGCCGTCACCGCCGCTTCAGCACCGCGAACTCCTGCGTGCTGAACGTGACCTCGTACGTCACTCCCGGGTGCGATTGCGAAGCCCGCTGGACCGCGTCCGAGGCCTGTCCCGCCCACCCCCGGAGGTCGTACGCGAGGTAGTCCGGCGTCGCCCCCTGGGAGGTGCCCACCCAGTAGACCCGGTGGTCCGCCGTGAGGTGGGCGAGGAGCGGGACGTCCGCCTCGACGCTGACGCCCTCCGGCACCGCCGCGACGGCCGCGCGCGCCTGTTCGGCCCGGGCGTCGGTGCGGTACGTCTCGGAGCGCAGCAGCTCCCGGAGCGGCAGGTTCGCGGCGAGGACGAGCGCGACCGCCGTCGCGACCGGGACGACGACCTTCCCGTACGAGACGAGCCAGGCGCGCGGCGAGGTGCGGACGGCGCGGACGGCGTCCACCAGGGCCAGGAAGACGATCGGCATGAGGATGGCGCTGTAGTGCCAGTGCATGCCCCAGTGGTTGGCGTCCTGGGAGACGAAGCGCCAGCCGAGCGTCGGCAGGACGAGCAGGACCAGCGGGGAGCGCAGGGCGAGGAACCCGGTCAGGGCGAGCAGGAAGATCACCATCTCCCAGCGCTCGCCGGGCGCGAGGGCGTCGACGAGGACCTGCCCGAAGGAGGTCTGCTGCCCCTCGCTCGTCTTCTCGATCTTGGCCCAGTAGTCGTACTGGCCGACGCGGCTGGCCGCCGGGATGAGCACGAGCACGGTCAGCGCGAAGGCCGCCGTGCCGAAGGCGGCGACGGCGGCGCCCAGCTTCCTGCGGCCCTTCACGAAGAGGACCACGCCGACCATGGCGACGGTGAGCCCCATGTCCTCCTTGACGAGGACGAGGGGCAGGGACCAGGCGACGGCCGCCGTCCAGCGCCCGAGGATCAGGGCGCGGCAGGCCAGGGCGAGCATCGGGACGGCGAAGGCGATCTCGTGGAAGTCGGACTTGACCGCCTCCTGGAGCCCCCAGGAGAGCCCGTAGGCGACGGTCAGGCCGACGCCGGCGGCCCGGCTGCCGAGGACCTGCTGGGTGGTGCGGCCGACGACGACCGCGGAGGCGGCGAAGAGCGCGGCCTGGGCGAAGAGCAGGGAGACGGGCGAGGGCCAGATCCAGTAGAGCGGCGCGAGGAGCGCCGTGACGGGGCTGAAGTGGTCGCCGAGGATCAGGAAGTCGTGGCCCTTGATGTCGACGACGGGCGCGCGGAACTCGGCGTAGGCGCGGACGGACTGCCCGAAGATCCCGAGGTCCCAGGAGGGGGTGCGGAAGTGCGTGTACTGCACCCAGGAGTAGAGGAAGTACAGGCCGCAGAGGACGGCCGCGATGATCAGGTACGGGCGGAGGGGGGCCGGTGACAGGCCCTCGTCGCCGGGTCGCCCGGCGTCCGTGTCCGCCGCCGGCCTGTTCAGTACGTCCAACACCACGTCCCCCAGTACTGGCGGCCGACAAAAGAGCAACCCATTAGACCAGAGTCCACCCGGACGGCCGAGCCGCCCACCGGAGGGCCCGGAGGCGCGCCGCGGGGCTCCCGGGGCGGCGGGCGGGCAGGCCGCGGGGCCTCCCCCGGGAGGGAGGCCCCGCGGTCACCGCACGCTCACCGTCAGTGGAAGAAGTGGCGCGTGCCGGTGAAGTACATCGTCACGCCGGCCGCCTTCGCGGCCTCGACGACCTGCTCGTCGCGGACCGAGCCGCCGGGCTGCACGACCGCCTTCACGCCGGCCGCGGTGAGGATCTCCAGGCCGTCCGGGAAGGGGAAGAAGGCGTCGGAGGCGGCGTACGCGCCGCGCGCCCGCTCCTCGCCGGCCCGCTCGACGGCGAGCTTGGCGGAGTCGACGCGGTTGACCTGGCCCATGCCGACGCCGACGGAGGCGCCGTCCTTGGCGAGCAGGATCGCGTTGGACTTCACCGCGCGGCAGGCCTTCCAGGCGAAGGCGAGCTCGGCCAGTTCCTCGGCGGAGAGGGCCTCGCCGGTCGCGAGGGTCCAGTTCGCGGGGTCGTCGCCGTCCGCCTGGAGGCGGTCGGTGACCTGGAGGAGCGCGCCGCCGTCGATCGGCTTGACCTCGACCGGGTTGCTCGGGGCGCCCTCGGCGCGCAGCACGCGGATGTTCTTCTTCTTGGCGAGGACCTCGACGGCGCCGTCCTCGTACGCCGGGGCGACGATGACCTCGGTGAAGATCTCGGCGACCTGCTCGGCCATCGCGACGGAGACCGGGCGGTTGACGGCGATGACGCCGCCGAACGCGGAGAGCGGGTCGCAGGCGTGGGCCTTGCGGTGGGCCTCGGCGATGTCGGCGCCGATCGCGATGCCGCACGGGTTGGCGTGCTTGATGATCGCGACGCAGGGCTCGGTGTGGTCGTACGCGGCCCGGCGCGCGGCATCGGTGTCCGTGAAGTTGTTGTACGACATCTCCTTGCCGTGCAGCTGCTCGGCCTCGGCGAGGCCGCCCGTGCCGTCGACGTAGAGCGCGGCGCCCTGGTGCGGGTTCTCGCCGTAGCGCAGGACGTTCTTCCGCCCGTACGTGGCGCCCAGGAAGTCGGGGAAGCCGGAGTCGTCGGCGGCCGCGTAGTCGTCGGCGAACCAGGAGGCCACGGCCACGTCGTACGCGGCGGTGTGCTGGAAGGCCTCGGCGGCGAGCCGCTTGCGGGCGGTCAGGTCGAAGCCGCCGGCCTGGACGGCGGCGAGCACGTCGGCGTACCGCTCCGGGCTGGTGACGATCGCGACCGACGGGTGGTTCTTGGCCGCGGCGCGGACCATCGACGGGCCGCCGATGTCGATCTGCTCGACGCACTCGTCCGGGGTGGCGCCGGAGGCGACCGTCTCGCGGAACGGGTAGAGGTTCACGACGACCAGGTCGAAGGGCTCCACGCCCAGCTCGGCGAGCTGCTCGCGGTGCGACTCCAGGCGCAGGTCGGCGAGGATGCCGGCGTGCACGCGCGGGTGCAGGGTCTTGACGCGGCCGTCCAGGCACTCGGGGAAGCCGGTGAGCTCCTCGACCTTGGTGACCGGGACCCCGGCGGCGGCGATCTTCCCGGCGGTGGAGCCGGTGGAGACGAGCTCGACACCGGCCTCGTGCAGACCGCGGGCCAGCTCCTCGAGCCCCGTCTTGTCGTAGACGCTGACGAGCGCGCGGCGGATGGGCTTAACGGTGTCCGTGTTCACCGACATGAACCTTTCGTCCCTCAATGCGATAGCCGTTGCGGGCGAGCCGCCCGACGACGTCGACGAGCAGCGAGCGCTCGACTTCCTTGATGCGCTCGTGCAGAGCGGCTTCATCGTCCGTCTCCCGCACCTCGACCACGCCCTGGGCGATGATCGGGCCGGTGTCGACACCGTCGTCGACGAAGTGGACGGTGCACCCGGTGACCTTCGCGCCGTACGCGAGGGCGTCACGCACCCCGTGGGCACCGGGAAAACTGGGGAGGAGCGCCGGGTGGGTGTTGACGACCCGGCCGCCGAAGCGGGCGAGGAACTCCTTGCCGACGATCTTCATGAAGCCGGCCGAGACGACGAGGTCCGGCTCGTACGCGGCGGTGGCCTCGGTCAGGGCGCGGTCCCACTCCTCGCGGGTGGCGTGGTCCTTCACCCGGCACACGAAGGTGGGCAGCCCGGCCCGCTCGGCCCGCTCCAGACCGACGACGGAGTCGCGGTCCGCGCCGACGGCGACGATCTCCGCGCCGTACCCCTCGGGGTCGGCGGCGATGGCGTCGAGGAGGGCCTGCAGATTGGTACCGGACCCGGAGACCAGGACGACGAGACGGGCGGCAGCCACAGGGGTCACTCTTTCCGTGGTGTTTGTGCGGTCGTACGAACGAATCGTGCCCCTCGATACGGGGAACCCTACGAATGGCTCGACCGTCAGCAACGATACCGGCACACGGGACGGCCCCCACGGGACGGGGGCGGAGCAGGGCGGTAGCGTCAGGGCCGACGCCAGCAGGGGCCGCGGGTGCCGCCGGAGTCACGACGACGGTCACGACGACAGAGGGAAGACGTCCAGCACATGCCGGAACGCCACTCCACGAACGACAACAACCCGTTCGCGCCGCCGCCCGAGGGCCGGCCGGACCAGCCGTGGCAGCCACGGCGGCCGGAGGGCTCGGGCGGCGACGCGTCCGGCCCCTCGGACCCGTCCGATCCCTCGTCGGGCTCCTCGGGCTCGTCGGATTCCTCGGGCACTTCGGGGGCCTCGGGCTCGTCGGGGGCTTCCGACGGGCGCTGGAGCCCCCGGCAGCCGGGCCGTTCGACGGACGGCTTCGGGCGCGACCCCGAGCGCCAGGGCGGCGGCCCGGGTGGCCAGGGCGGTCCCGGCGGCTCCGGTCAGGAGCCCGGCAGGCCCGCGCTGCGCTGGGACCCGAGGGACCCGGCCCAGCGGCGGGCGCGGTACGCGGTGCTCTCCGGCATGTGGGCCTTCTTCTTCGCGATCTTCGAAATCCCGGAGCTGGCGCTGCTGCTCGGCGCGCTCGGCGTGTACTGGGGCGTCAGCGCGCTGCGGACGAAGCCGGGAGCGGAGCCGGCGGTGTCGCCGACATCACAGTCCGCGTCCCAGCCCTCGGAACGGACGCCCGCCGCCGCTCCGGCGGACCGCCCCGCGCCGCCCCTGCGCTCCCTGCGCACCGCCGCGATCAGCGGCCTGGTCGCCTCGGGCGTGGCCCTGATGATCGTCGCCGCCGGCTTCACCCTCCAGCTGGTCTACCGCGACTTCTACGAGTGCCGTGACGACGCCCTGACCCACGCGGGCCAGCTCGCCTGCAACGACCTCCTCCCGAAGCCGCTGCGCGACGGCTTCGGCGTCCGGGAGTAGCGGGACCGCCGGATCACGAGGGCCCGGGGCTACACCCGGGCCTTCTTCATGAGTTCCACGACGCTGGAGAAGCTGTCGGCGGCGTGGCCGGCGTCCATCCCGCGCCGGAACATCTCGACGAGCACGGCCGGGAGCGTCGTGTCGACGCCCGCGTCCGCGTTCGTGTGCAGGACGTGGTCGGCGCTGGCCGCTCCCATGGCGAGGCGGTCCACGTCCCCGTCGTGCCGGCCGGCGTCGATGCGCTCGGCGTAGAAGGCGTAGAACCCCGGCAGCGAGTTCGCGGTCTCCACGGCGTGCGGCAGGATGTCGGCCGCCGTGAGGCCGTGCGCGTGGGCGAGGGCGACGGCCTGCCAGTAGCTGAGCATGGCGGGCCAGAACATGACCATGCCGATCTGGTACATGAGCGCGGCCAGGCCGGGGTCCTCGCCACGGTAGTCGGTCCGTCCGGTGACGACCTCGAGCGCGGGCCGGTGCACCTCGAAGGCCTCGCGGGAACCGCTGTAGAAGGTCGAGGACTCCGCCTGCCCGATCCCGGAGGGCGGGACGGTGACGCCGCCGGTCAGGTGGACGGCGCCCCGCTCGGCCGCCCACCGGGCCGCGGCGCGCGCCTTCTCCGGCGTGTCCGAACTGAGGTTGACGAGGACCCGGCCGGCCAGCGCGGACTCGGCGGGCCCGAGCGTGGCGTACACGGCGTCGTAGTCCGTGAGGCTGAGGATCACCAGCTCGTGGGCGGTGAGGGCCTCCTTGACGCTCGGCGCGAGCACCGCGCCGCGCGCGACCAGGTCGTCGGCGCGCGAGGCGGTGCGGTTCCAGAGGGTGACCTCGTACCCGCGGTCGAGGAACGCGCCCGCCATGGCCCGGCCCATGGGACCGAGGCCGATGACGGTGACCGCCTGCTTGTACGACTGCTTGTACGACTGCTGCTCCGACTGCTTGTCCGACTGCGCGGTGCTCATGGTGAGGTCCTCTCGACGTCACTAAAACGAACGCTCTATTTAGAGCGTGGGGGAAACGTAGCACAGCTCTGGAGCGAGCGCTCTAACCAATGGACGTTACTGTGGCCGCATGCAGACCAGCAGCACACGGGACCGGATCGTCGTCGCCGCCTCACGACTCCTGCAGCGGCAGGGCTACGTCGGTACGGGCATCAAGCAGATCGCCCAGGAGGCGCAGGCCACCCTCGGCTCCGTCTACCACTTCTTCCCGGGCGGCAAGGAAGCCGTCGCCGTCGCCGCGATCCACCACGGCAGCGAGGAGTTCGCGACGCTCCTGCGGGAGGCGCTGGACAGCGAGGCGGACGCGGCGGAGGCCGTCACGGCCTGCTCCCGGCAGCTCGCGGAGGCGCTGCGCGCCTCGGGCTGGACCGACGGCTGCCCGGTGACCGCGGCGGCCCTGGAGACCCTGGGCACCGACTCCGAGATCCAGCGGGCGTGCGCCGACGCGATGCGCGGCTGGGAGCAGCTGGTCTGCGACAAGCTGCTGCGCAGCGGCTTCCCCGTCGAGAGCGCGCGGGAACTGGCGAGCATGGTCATCTCCGCCCTGGAGGGCGCCGAGGTCACCGCCCAGGTCAACCGCAGCGAGGAACCCCTCCACGTGGCCGGCCGCCAACTCGCCCGCCTCGTGCGCGCCCACGCGTCCTGACGGGAGCCCGCCGCTAGGACGGTGGCGGGGGCAGGGGCGGGGGCGGTGGCGGTGCGGGGTTCGAGGGGTTTCCGGCGGGCGGCTCGGGGCGCCCGGCGGGGTTCGGGGCGGGGGGCGCGGGGCTCGCGGCGGGAGGTTCCCAGGCCGCCGGCAGGAAGTCGTACGGTACGTAACCGGAGTCGTCGTCCCCGTCGAGCCGGTCGAGGTCGTCGAGGTCGTCCAGCCCGGCGCGGCCGCGCCGGGGCGCGGGCGCCTGTGCGGGCTCGGACACCCCGGCCGCCACGGGGACCCCGGGCGAGGGAGCCGGTGCGGGCACCGGCGCCGGGGCGTGCGAGCGGCGCGGCCAGCGCGGAGCGTGCGGCCGGCGCAGCCCGCGCGGGGCGTCCGCCCGGCGGAGCCCGCGGCGCCCCAGGGCCCGCACGCCCAGCGCCACCGGCACCCCGACGGCCGACGCCCACAGCACCGCGGCCCCGCCCGCCTGCCACCCCACCGGGCCGAAGTCGGCGAGCCGCCCGGAACCGAGCGGGCCGCCCGCCGCGCCCGCGAGGACGGCGACGGCCACGCCGTACCCCCACGCGGCCGCCACCACGGTCAGGGCCGTCTCCGGGGCCGTGCGCCCCCGGACCGACCGGGCTCCCACGGACCTGCCGATCACGACGGCGGCGAGCAGCGGAACGGCCGCGGCGGCCGCGTGCGCCCAGGTGCCGCGCGGGTCGGTCGGCAGGGCCGCGAGCAGCGGGAACGGCGGCAGGACCGGGTCCCCGACGAGGCCCAGGGGGGTCGCCGCCGCACCCGTACCGAGCGCGAGGCCGGGCCCGAGACCGTACGCCGCTCCCCACACCGCCGCGTTCGGCAGCAGCGCGAGGACGAGCAGCACCACCGTCACCCGTCCGGACCACTCGCTGGTGAGTCCCGCGAAGGCGGCCTGCGCCGCGCCCGCGTGCACGACCAGCGAGGCCGCGGCGAGGACCGCCCCGCCGCCGAGGAGCGTGCCCAGGCCGAGGCCAGCGGCCCGCAGCGCGGGGCGGGCGTCGACCCCGCCGGGCAGGGGCAGGCCGGGGAGCGGGCGGCCGAGCGCCGTCCAGACCCCCGAACCGGCCGCGGCGGCGACCAGGGCGGGCATCCACAACCCGGCCGTGATCAGGTCGGCGGGCAGCGGGCCGCTCGCGCTGTAGACGACGGCCACCGCCCCGACCAGCAGGTATCCGCCGCCGACGGCGACGATCACGCCTCCCGTGGAGGCCGCGCCCGGTCGCCCCGCGCCGCCCCCGTCCCCGTCCCCGTCGGGGTCGGCGCCGTCGGCCTCCGTGTCGACGGTGTCGCGCGCGGCCCGGTGGATCAGCCACAGGGGCAGCGCGGTGAGGAGCAGTGGCGCCAGGCCGAGGGGGGCGGGCAGGCCCGAGAGCGTGTCCGTGCGGACCAGGTCGACGCCGTGGGCGAGGAGCCAGAGGCCGGTGGCGACGTGCAGGGCGCCAACGGGTCCGCTGTCGGGGAACGGTGAGCTGATCCAGGCCGCGATCACCAGGACGGCGAGGGCGCCGAGGCCGAGCCCGGCGGCCATCGCGCCGCGGACGCAGGCGGTGGCGAGCGCGGTGGATCGGCCGCCCTGGACCAGGGGGTGCTCGGTCACGTGGGTCACGGGGCCATGCTCCCAACGACACGCGCTTTCGCGGCGTAACAGGCAAACATCCGTTGTGTCGCTCAATATACGTTTATGTACTTTTCCGCCCGGAGCTGCTCTGCGGGAGGTCGACGCCGATGAGCCGGAGCACCACCGAACCCGCATCCTCCGCGACCTTGCCGACCCCCAAGGAGCGGCGCAGGTTGCGCGAGGCCCTCGCGCTGAGCGAGGACCAGGTCGCCGAGGCCGTGGGCGTCACGAGGGCCACGGTCAAGGCATGGGAGACGGGCCGGTCCTCACCACGGGGCCGCAAGCGGGAGGCGTACGCGAGGCTGCTCGGCACCGCGCGCGAGACGGCCGGGAGCGCGGGCGAGGCCACCGCGTACGGCGACGCCGGAAGCCGGGGCGCCGCGTACGGCGACGCCGGAACCCGGGGCGCCGGGGCCGGGGATGCCGGAACCCGGGGCGCCGGGGCCGGGGATGCCGGGGCCCGGGGCGCCGCCCCTGCACCGGCCCCGCCGACCGCCACCGGCTCAGGCGCCGAGAGCGGCGACCGCGATGCCGGCGATGCCGGCTCCACGGGGGGCGGTGCACCCTCCGTACGTCGGGCCGCCCCGGAACGGTCGGCGGAGAACGCCGACCTGCACTCCGTCACGACGACGACGCGAACCGACGGGCAGAAGGGCGCACCGAGCGCCCCGGCCACGGGAAACGTCCGGCCGAGGGCCGCGGCCAAGCGCGCCGCGAAGCCTCCGAAGGCGCCCTCGCCCTCCTCGTCGGCGCTCGCCCAGGGCCCCGGCCGCAGGCCCCCCGCGCAGCCGCGGGAGCGCCTGAAACCGGAACCGTCGCCCCCGACGCCGGACGCCGAGGCCCCCGTGCCCGCCGAGGCCGCGGAGGCCACGGAGGCCACGGAGGCCACGGAGGCCACGGAGGCCACCGAGCCCGTCACGGCCGACGTCGCCGAGGCCGCCGATGCCGCCGGGTCGGGGCTGACCCCCGAGGAGGCCTTCGACGCCCTCTACGCGTACGCCGCGCCCGGCCTCGTCCACCAGACCTATCTGCTCACCGGCCGCCGCAGCCTCTCCCGCGAGTCGGTGGAGCACGCCTTCCACCACGCCTGGCAGCGCTGGCCCGAGGTGGCCGTCGACGCCGACCCGATCGGGTGGGTGCGGGCGGCGGCGTACGAGTACGCGCTCTCGCCCTGGCACCGGCTGCGCCGCCGTCACCGTCACCCGGACGCCCCGCCGACCGAGGCCAAGCGGCGGGCGCTGCTGACGGCTCTGCTCGAACTCCCCCCGCCGTACCGGCGCACGGTCCTGCTCTACGACGGGCTCGGCCTCGACCTGCCGGAGACGGCCGCCGAGACGGAGGCGAGCACGCCCGCCGCCGCGAACCGACTGCTGCACGCCCGTGCCGTGATCGGGCGGCACGTGCCCGACCTCGCCGAGCCCGAGGACCTGCAACGCCGGCTCGCCGAGCTGGTCGCGGAGGCGCCGACGGCGACCCTTCCGGCTGCCCGCGCCGTCCGGACGGGCAGCGAGCGGCGGGCCAGGCGCTGGACGCGGGCGGTGGTCGGGGTGACCGGGGTCCTGGCCGCGGTGACGGCCTTCACGGCGGCCACCGCGCCGACCCAGTACATCCCGGTCAACGCCCCCGGCCAGTCGGTCGAAGGCGTTCCGGTGCGCGGCGGCCCGCAGAAGCTGGCCCCCGAGGACATCGAGCTCCGCGACCGGCTGCGCGGCCAGCCGAACCCGGGCCCGGAGCGCCTGGTCCCGTCCACGCAGTAGCGGCCGGGGCGCCGGGCCGCGCACCTCAAGGCGCTCCGCCGCCCGCCGGACCCCGGTCGTGCGAGAGGCCCCGCCCCCACCCGGTCTCCCGGGGGGGGCGGGGCCCTCCGCCGTGCCTGTCCGCCTGTGTGCCGTGCTGCGTCAGCCCGCGAGGATCGCGCGCGCCAGCTTGGCCGTCTCGGTCGGGGTCTTGCCGACCTGGACGCCCGCGGCCTCCAGGGCCTCCTTCTTCGCCTGGGCGGTGCCGGAGGAGCCGGAGACGATGGCGCCGGCGTGGCCCATGGTCTTGCCCTCGGGCGCGGTGAAGCCCGCGACGTAGCCGACGACCGGCTTGGTGACGTTGGCCTTGATGAAGTCGGCCGCACGCTCCTCGGCGTCGCCGCCGATCTCACCGATCATGACGATCAGGTCGGTGTCCGGGTCGGCCTCGAAGGCCGCCAGGGCGTCGATGTGCGTGGTGCCGATGACCGGGTCGCCACCGATGCCGACGGCGGACGAGAAGCCGATGTCACGGAGCTCGTACATCATCTGGTACGTCAGCGTGCCGGACTTCGAGACCAGGCCGATGCGGCCCGGCTTCGTGATGTCGCCCGGGATGATGCCGGCGTTGGACTGGCCCGGGGTGATGAGACCGGGGCAGTTCGGGCCGATGAGGCGGGTCTTGTTGCCCTTCTCCACGGCGTACGCGTAGAACGCGGCGGAGTCGTGGACGGCGATGCCCTCGGTGATGACGACCGCGAGCGGGATCTCGGCGTCGATCGCCTCGACGACGGCGGCCTTCGCGAAGGCCGGCGGCACGAAGAGGACCGAGACGTTGGCGCCGGTCTCCTTCATGGCCTCGGCGACGGTGCCGAAGACCGGGATCTCGGTGCCGTCGAAGTCGACCTTGGTGCCGGCCTTGCGCGGGTTCACGCCACCGACGATGTTGGTGCCGTCACCCAGCATGAGCTTGGTGTGCTTCATGCCCGTGGCACCGGTCATGCCCTGGACGATGACCTTGCTGTCCTTGTTGAGGAAGATAGCCATGGCTGTGGTTTCCCCTGTCCCTTACTTCGCAGCCGCGAGCTCGGCGGCCTTGTCGGCCGCGCCGTCCATGGTGTCCACGCGCTGCACGAGCGGGTGGTTGGCGTCCGACAGGATCTTGCGACCCAGCTCCGCGTTGTTGCCGTCGAGGCGCACGACCAGCGGCTTGGTGACCTCGTCGCCACGGGAGGCGAGGAGCTCCAGGGCCTGGACGATGCCGTTGGCGACCTCGTCACAGGCGGTGATGCCACCGAAGACGTTGACGAACACGGACTTGACGTCCGGGTCGCCCAGGATGATCTCCAGGCCGTTCGCCATGACCTCGGCGGAGGCGCCGCCACCGATGTCGAGGAAGTTGGCCGGCTTCACGCCGCCGTGGTTCTCACCGGCGTACGCGACGACGTCCAGGGTCGACATGACCAGGCCGGCGCCGTTGCCGATGATGCCGACCTCGCCGTCGAGCTTGACGTAGTTGAGGCCCTTGGCCTTGGCGGCAGCCTCGAGCGGGTTGGCTGCGGCCTTGTCCTCGAGCGCCTCGTGCTCCGGCTGGCGGAAGTCGGCGTTGGCGTCCAGGGACACCTTGCCGTCGAGGGCGATGATGTCGCCGGAGGCGACCTTGGCCAGCGGGTTGACCTCGACGAGGAGCGCGTCCTCGGCGACGAAGGTCTTCCACAGGGTCACGAGGACCTCGGCGACCTTCTCGGCGACCTCGGCCGGGAACTTGGCCTGGGCGACGATCTCGCGGGCCTTCTCGATGTCGACGCCGTTGTTGGCGTCCACCGGGACCTTGGCGAGCTTCTCGGGGGTCGTCGCGGCGACCTCCTCGATGTCCATGCCACCGGCGACGGAGGCCATGGCCAGGAAGGTGCGGTTGGTGCGGTCGAGGAGGTACGAGACGTAGTACTCCTCGAGGATCTCCGGAGCGGTCTCCGCGATCATCACCTTGTGGACCGTGTGGCCCTTGATGTCCATCCCGAGGATGTCCGTCGCGCGGGCGACGGCCTCGTCCGGGGTGGCGGCCAGCTTGACGCCGCCGGCCTTGCCGCGGCCACCGACCTTCACCTGCGCCTTGACGACCGACTTGCCGCCAAGACGCTCGGTGGCCTCGCGCGCCGCCTCAGGCGTGTCGATGACTTCACCGGCCAGCACCGGTACACCGTGCTTGGCGAAGAGGTCCCTCGCCTGGTACTCGAACAGGTCCACGCGCGTCCGTCCCTTTTCTGATGATCGCGGTTCGTTGTCTGCGTGGGCGTGCCGCGGAGGGCAACGTGACTGCGCTGTCACAAGGGAGGCGTGCACGGAGTCCGTGGACGCGGCATGTCCGTCTCGCAGGTTATCCCCGTGGGCCGTGGGTCCCTAAATCGCAGGTCACAACCGAGCGGTGATACGGGTCACAGATCGTAGGGGGTGGAGGGCTGTCCGTAGGGGTGGCCGCGCCGGGCCCGGAACCCCTCGCGGCAGGCGGGGACTGGGCTCCCGGCCCCTCACGACGCGCCGGTCCCCGGGGTGAGGGGCGGGCGGCGGCGATTGTGATATGGGCCTCAGTCGGTGCGCGGGCGCCCGAGCGGGTGGTCGCGCACCGACGGATTCCGTCGCGGCGGGCCGGCCTGTCAGTCGGCGGATCGGGGCGGCCGGTCGGGGGTCGGGTCGGCCGGTCGGGGGGCCGGGTCGGCCGGTCGGGGCGGGGCCCGGTCCCCGGTACCCGGTCAGTCGGCGGGTATGGGGAGGGGGCGGCGCTCCAGGGCGGCCGCCATGATCTCCGGGAAGTGGTCCGGGGTGCAGGCGAAGGCGGGGACGCCGAGCGCGGCGAGCGCGGCCGCGTGCTCCCTGTCGTAGGCGGGGGCGCCCTCGTCGGAGAGCGCGAGCAGCGCGACGAACTGTGTGCCGGAGGCCTTCATCGCCGCCACCCGCTTCAGCATCTCGTCGCGGATGCCGCCCTCGTAGAGGTCGCTGATGAGGACGACGACGGTGTCGGCGGGGCGGGTGATCCGGGACTGGCAGTAGGCGAGGGCGCGGTTGATGTCGGTGCCGCCGCCGAGCTGGACGCCGAAGAGGACGTCGACCGGGTCGTCGAGCTGTTCGGTGAGGTCGACGACGGCGGAGTCGAAGACGACCAGCCGGGTCGCGAGCGCGCGCATCGAGGCGAGGACCGCGCCGAAGACGGCGGCGTGGACGACCGAGGCCGCCATGGAACCGGACTGGTCGACGCAGAGCACGACCTCCTTCCTGACCGCTCGGGCGGCGCGGCCGTGGCCGACGAGCCGCTCGGGGACGACCGTGCCGTGCTCGGGCAGGAAGTTCTTGAGGTTGGCCCGGATCGTGCGGTCCCAGTCGATGTCCCGGTGGCGGGGGCGGCTGATCCGCGAGGAACGGTCGAGGGCGCCGGTGAGCGTGGTCCGGGTGCGGGTGGCGAGCCGCTTCTCCAGGTCGTCGACGACCGTGCGGACGACCGCGCGGGCGGTCTCCCTGGTCGTCTCGGGCATGGCCTTGTGGAGTGAGAGGAGGGTGCCGACGAGGTGGACGTCCGCCTCGACGGCCGCCAGCATCTCCGGCTCCAGGAGGAGGGTGTCGAGCCCGAGCCGGTCGATCGCGTCGCGCTGCATGACCTGGACGACGGGGCCGGGGAAGTAGGTGCGGATGTCGCCGAGCCAGCGGGCGACGGCGGGTGCCGAGGCGCCGAGGCCACCCGCGCGGTCCCGGCTCGAACGTGGCGCGCCCCCGCCGCCGGGCCGGTCGTAGAGGGCGGTGAGGGCTCCGTCCATGGCGGCGTCCGTGCCGGTGAGGGCGTGTCCGGTCCCCTCGGCGTCCCCGCCGCCGAGGACGAGGCGCCAGCGGCGGAGCCGCTCGTCGTCGTGGGTCGTCATCGGTACGTGGCCTCCGTTGCGAGGACGAGGTGCAGGAGGGGCAGCACGGCGTCCGCCCGCTCGTGGTCGAGGGCGGCGGCGAACCCGGGCACGCCTTCGGCCGAGTGGCCCGGCCGCTCCGCTCCGGGCCCCCGGGCGAGGAGTTCGCCGAGGGTGCGGCGGACACCGGGCTCGTACGCGGAGAAGGTGCGCCGCAGCAGGGGCAGCACGTCGGTGAACGCACCGTCCGGCACTCCGGTCAGCCAGTCGTCGACGAGGCCGAGCAGCCGCTCGTCGTGGACGAGCAGCAGTCCGCCGCCGGACGCGCCGCCGACGAACCCGTCGATCCAGGCGGCCGCGTCGGCGGGCGGAGTGCCGGCCGACAGGGCGCGGCTCATCACCCGCGCCGCCTCCTCCTCTTCGAGCCGCCCCTCGTCGAGGAGCAGCCGCCCGGCCCGTCCCCGCAGCCCGCCGGGGACCCGGTCCCCGCTGACGAGCCGCCGCAGCACCCCCGCCCAGCGGTCGACGAGACGCCCGGCGACGACGCCGGACTCCGGACCGGCGGCGGTGGCCGGCGGGGCGGCGGGGGTCGGCGGGGCGGCGAGGGTCGGCGGGGCGGCGAGGGTCGGCGGGGCGGCGGGGTGGTCCTGGAGGAGCGGGATCACCGCGTGGACGGCGTCGAGGCGGGTCCGCATCCGGGCGGCGGCGTCCGCGTCGAGTCCGGCGCAGGCGGGGGGCAGGCCGACGAAGATCCGCTCGGCGAGCCCGGCGGCGACCTCCGCGAGGGCCCCGGTGTCGGTGGCGCGTACGTCGCCGTACCGCAGGGAGCGGGCCAGCGCGGGCAGGGCGTCGGCGAGATGGGCGACGTCGGTGTCAAGGGCGGCCCGGTCGGCGAGGGCCCGCATGACGACGGGCAGGGCGTCGCCGAGCCCGGCGAGGAGGCACTGCTCGGCGAGGGCCGTGATGTCGCCGAGCGTGGTGGCGGCGAGGGCGCGGGCCTCCGCCCTGGCGGTGGCGGCGGCCTCGACGGTGGTGCCCCAGACGCCCGCTTCGGCGACCCGGACGTGGAGTTCGGGTTCCCAGCGCAGGCGCCAGGACTCCCGGAAGGTACCGGTGCCGGCCCGGCCGGCGGTCGGCTCGCCCCAGTCGACACCGAGCAGCCGCAGCCGGTGCAGCAGGCGGCTGCGGGCGGCGTCGGTCTCTCCGCGCAGGTCCAGGTCGATCTCCCGGTCCTGCGCCTCGGGCCGGAGGCGCAGGCTTCGCTGACGGCGGCTCAGGTCGTGCTGGAGCGGTACGGCGGGGGCGGCGGCCGGGACCTCGCCGAGGACGTCTCCGACGACGAGCCGGTCCCGGACGAGACCGAGCGGCACGTCGGAGCCCCCGCACAGGACGGCGCGGACGGCGTCGGTCGTCTCGTCGAGGCCGGGCAGCGGCCTGCCGCGCAGGGCGGCGAGGGTGTCGGCGAGCCGTACGGCCTCGATGACGTGGGCGGAGGAGACGGGGTGGTCCTCGGCCCTGAGGAGCGCCGCGACCCGGGTCATCCAGCGCTCGATCGGCCGGTCCGGGGCGGTGAAGAGGTGCTCGTACCAGCCGGGCGCCTCGATCCCGGCGCCGTATCCGGAGCGGCGCGCGAGCCTGCGGTGGGTCCAGGGGACCCAGGTCAGCTCGGCCTTCACCTTGGGCAGGCCCCTGAGCAGGGCCCGGTCGGCGGTGACGGTCGTCCGCCGGTTCAGGGCGGGGACGTGCCAGGCGCCGCAGACAACGGCGACCGCGTCCCCGAACTCCTTGCGGGCGGCGCGCAACTGGAGCCGCATGTACGCCTCGCGGACCGGGTCGCGGGGGTGGCCGCCGTCCCCGTACGCCTCGCGGACGGCGGCCATGGCCTCGGCGAGGGCCTCGAAGGGGGCGAGGGGGTCGCCGTCGCCGCGGAGTTCGACGACGTCCTCCCACCAGCGCTCGGCGTCCTCGTGGCCGGCGGCCCTGGCGAGTTCGGCGAGCGGGTCGGTCCGGGGGCCGGCCGCGGCCTCGTCGTCGTCGCGCCAGGTCGGGTCGGTGGCGGCGAGGGTGTGGGCGGCGGGCAGGTCGACGAACCGGACGGCGGCGCCCCGGTCGAGGGCCCAGCGGAGCGCGACCCACTCGGGCGAGAAGGCGGCCAGCGGCCAGAACGCGGCCCGCCCCGGGTCGTCGACGGCGTGGGCGAGGAGCGCGACCGGCGGCCGCATCTCCGGTTCTGCGGCGAGCGCCACGAGCGCGTCGGCCTCCGCGGGTCCCTCGATGAGCACGGCGGCGGGCCGGGCCGCGTCGAGGGCGGCCCGTACGGCCCGGGCCGAGCCGGGCCCGTGGTGCCGTACCCCGAGGAGCAGCGGCCCGGTGCCCGTGCCGCCGGGTACCGCCCGGCCCGGAGCGGCGGTGGTCGTGGCGGCCGCCCGGTCGGCAGTCGTGACGGCCCTCCGGTCGTCCTTCGTGGCGGTCGTCGTGGTGGCCGTCATGGCGTCACCTCACGGCAGGCGCGGTAGAAGTCCTTCCACCCGTCCCGCTCCCTGACCACGGTCTCCAGGTACTCCTGCCACACGACCCGGTCGGTGGCCGGGTCGCGGACGACGGCGCCGAGGATGCCCGCGGCGACGTCGGCGGGGCGCAGTACGCCGTCGCCGAAGTGGGCGGCGAGGGCGAGGCCACCGGTGACGACGGAGATGGCCTCGGCCGTGGAGAGCGTCCCCGAGGGGGACTTGATCCTGGTCCGTCCGTCGGTGGTGACGCCGTCCCGCAGCTCGCGGAAGAGGGTGACGACCCGCCGGATCTCGTCGGCGCCGTCCGGCACGGCGGGCAGCTCCAGGGAGCGCCCGAGCTGTTCGACGCGGCGGGCGACGATGTCGACCTCGGCCTCGGCGGTGGCCGGCAGCGGGAGGACGACCGTGTTGAAGCGGCGGCGCAGCGCGCTGGACAGCTCGTTGACCCCGCGGTCGCGGTCGTTGGCGGTGGCGACGAGGTTGAAGCCCGGGACGGCCTGGACCTCCTCGCCCAGCTCGGGCACGGGCAGGGTCTTCTCGGACAGCAGGGTGATGAGGCTGTCCTGGACGTCCGCGGGGATGCGGGTCAGTTCCTCCACGCGGGCGGTTCTGCCCTCGGCCATGGCGCGCATGACGGGGCTGGGCACGAGCGCGTCGCGGCTGGGGCCCTGGGTGAGCAGGCGGGCGTAGTTCCAGCCGTAGCGGACGGCTTCCTCGGGCGTTCCGGCGGTGCCCTGGACGAGGAGGGTGGAGTCGCCGCTGACGGCGGCGGCGAGGTGCTCGGAGAGCCAGGTCTTGGCGGTGCCGGGGACGCCGAGGAGCAGCAGCGCCCGGTCGGTGGCGAGCGTGGTGACGGCGACCTCGACGATGCGGCGCGGCCCCACGTACTTGGGTGTGATCACGGTGCCGTCGGAGAGCGTGCCGCCGAGGAGGTAGGTGGCGACGGCCCAGGGCGAGAGACACCAGCGGGCGGGGCGCGGCCGGTCGTCGGCGGCGGCGAGCGCGGCGAGTTCGTGGGCGAAGGCGTGCTCGGCGTGGGGCCGCAGGACGTCGGTGGCGGCCTGCGGCGGGAGTCCCGGGCCGGTGTCCGTACGGGCACCGGCTCCGGGCTTCGCGATGGTTTCGGGCACGGTCATGGATCCCCCTCCAGATCGTTCGACCTGTTGTGCGATCCACGGTGCACCACGCCACTGACAATCGGCCGTCGCCGCAGGTCAGTTGCGTTGTGGGGGGGGGGTGGGCGGGTGCTGGTCCCCGGTCAGCCGACGATCGGGGAGACGGCGACGCAGCCGCCGGCCATCGCCTGCTCGCCCTTGGCCTCCGCGATGACCTTGCCGTTGTGGACGACCTTGCAGCTGAGGCTGGCGGGGTCGATCGAGACCGGCATGACGCCGGGCGGCATGATGCCCTTGAGCGTCACCGTCTTCTTCCACGGGGCGGCGGGCTTCTGCTCGGTGACGACCTTCGGCTCCATCGCGGTGCCCTCGCCGGCGTGGTAGCCGATCGATTCGATGCCCTTGCCACTCACCTCGTAGGTGACTTCGTAGGTCTCGCTGACCGACTTGTCGACCTGGTCGACGGCCTCCTTGGCGGCCTCCGAGCAGGCGCCGAGGCCGAGGGCGAGGCCGGTGACGGCGAGGGCCGAGACGGCGGTGCGGACGGTGCGCTTCATGCGGGTTCCCCCTGGCGGGCGGTGCGTGGTGGTGGGTCCCGCGCAGGGAATCGCAAAGGAAGAGTAAAGTCAAATCGCCTCGGGGGCCCGTCGTCGACGAGGAACGCGCAGGCCGGAGGCGTTGTCAGTGGCGCCGTCTACGGTCGGTGTCATGAATGCCATGGGGGTGCGCCGGACGGCGGATCGGGTGTCGGCACCGGCTCCTGACGAAGCGTCGCGCAGCGCGGGAAGCGGGCTCGGTTCGGCGGGGCCGGGGTCGGACGCGGGCCGCGCGGAGGGCGGGGACGTGCGAGCCCCGGGCGGGGCGTCGCCCGGCCCGGCGGACCCCGCGGCGGCGCGGCGCAGGGCCGAGCGGCGGGCCGCCCGGATCACGGCGGGCACGGAGGAGTTGGAGCAGCGGCTCGCGGACCTGCTGCGCGGCGGCCTGGCCACGGCCGAGCAGGCGGGGTACGGCCTGTGGGAGGAGACGGCGGCCCGCATGGTCGACGCCCAGGCGCCGGGGCTCGCGGGCCGGGTCCGCGAGCTGGGCGCGATACCCGGCTCGGGCCCGGGCTGGCCGGTGCGGCTCCTGGAGGAGTGCGCGCTGACGCACCTCCTGGACCGGGCGTGGCTCTCCGCCGACCGGCTGCCCGCCCCGTTCGCCGCGACCGTGCGGACCCGGGTGGGCCTGACAGCCCCCGCCGACGGCGCTCCCGTACGGGACCACTGGCACGTCCTCGCCCAGTACGACTCCTCCGACGCCCGCCTGACCACCCGTCGGATCTGGCTGCACGGCACGACGAGCGGACGCACCGTGCTGCTCCTCTCGTACGGGGCGGCCGGCCGGGCGCCCCGGCTCGCCCTGCCGGTGGGGGCGGTGCTGGACGGGGACGTCACCCCGTACTCGGGCGCGGGCCGGCTGCGCGCGGAGCCGGGCGAGCGCTTCGAGCCGGTCCCCTCCCCCGCCGCCCCACCGCCGGGCGGCCCGGTGGGCGGGGCCCTCGACGCCTACGGGCGCGCCCTGGGCGAGGACCCCTGGCTGGACGCGTGGCCCGTGACGCTGACGCAGGTCGTACCGGCACGTGCGGAGTACGGCTGGCAGCTCGCCGACGCGGACGGCCGCGAGGCGCTGCCGCTGACCCCGTGGGCCCAGTCCCGACCGGGCCTCTGGCGGCTCGTCGCGCTGTCGGGCGGCGCCCCGCTGACCGTCTTCGGCGAGTGCGGCCACCGCGGCTTCACTCCGCTCGCGGCCTGGTCCCCCGACCTGCCCACGGAGACGGTGCCCCTGGTCTGACCCCACCGCCCGCGGCCGCGGGCCGTCGCGCCGTCACGGGCCACCTGTTGTCGGCGCCGACGCCCCGTTGCCGGGCCACCGCCCGCCGCCGCGGGCCGTCGCGCCGTCACGGGCGGACGGGCCGTCGCGGGCCGCGCGCCACCGCCGACCGCCGTACCGAAGGCGGAAGCCCCTGACGGCGCCCGACACACCCGTTCCGTTCCGCCCCCGCGCACCCGGCAGCCCACGCACACCCGACCGCCCGCGCCCCCGAGACCGGAGGACCTCGATGGACACGACCGCACCGACGATGGACGTTCCGGCCCGCCGCGGCGCACGGGACGAGGCCGGCGCGTGGGAGGAGCTCGTGACCGCCGCGCTGCTCGGCACGGACCGGCGCGTACCCGCCGGGCTCGGCGCGGTGACCGGCGGCCGGGCCGCCGCCGCGCTGCTCGACGCCGCCGCGGTCCTCACCGTACGCCGCAGGGCCGGACTGCTCCCCGGGCCCGCAGCGGAGCCGCCGGAGCCCTCACCCCGTGACGAGCGGCCGCCCCTCCCCGCAGCCGCCCGGCGGCGACTCGACCAGCTGCTCGCCGGGCGGGCCGCCCCGGCCCCGGCGGGCGGTCGCCGGGGCACCGCCCCCGACCTGGCCGAACTGCTGCCCCAGTGGCTGGCCCTGGCCAACGAACGGGGCTTCGCCGCCCCACCGGCCGCCCTGCCCGCCCTGCTCGACGCCGCCAGGGCGCGTACCGATCTGCGGCCGCAGGCCCTGCGGCTGGCCGGACCGCGCGGCCTCTGGCTGGCCAGGCTCAACCCGGAGTGGAGGTTCGCCCTGCGCGGCGCGCGGGCGGGCGGCGCGCTGCCCGACCCCGAGGACCGGGAAGCCGTCCTGGCGCTGTGGGAGGAGGGCCTGTTCGCCGAGCGGGTCGCGCTGCTCGCGTCCGTGCGGGCGGCCGACCCCGCGGCCGGGCGGGCGCTCCTCGCCTCCACCTGGGCCACCGAGCGCGCCGAGGACCGGCTGATGTTCCTGGACTCGCTGCGGGCGGGACTGTCCGACGCCGACGAGGAGTTCCTCGAGGACGCCCTCGCCGACCGCAGCCGCAACGTCCGGGCCACCGCCGCCGAGCTGCTGTCGACCCTGCCCGCCTCCGCCCTCGCGGGCCGGATGGCCGCCCGGGCCGTCACCTGCGTCCATCTCGACCGCACGGCCGACGTGCCGACGGTCGTCGTGGAGGCCCCGCACGAATGCGACGCGGCCATGCGCCGGGACGGCGTCGTACCGGTTCCCCCGGCCGGGCGGGGCGAGCGCTCCTGGTGGCTCGGCCAGCTCGTCGAGTGCGCGCCGCTGAGCTGCTGGACCGCCCGGTTCGGCGGCCGGACCGCCGAGGAGATCGTGGCGCTGCCGGTCGCCGACGACTGGCGGGCCGAGCTGCACGCGGCCTGGTGCCGGGCGGCCGTGCGACAGCGGGACGCGGCCTGGTCGCGGGCGCTGCTCGGGCCCCCGGCCGCGCCGCCCGCCACGGGCCCCGGGATCGCCTCGCTCGCCGAGCGGGCCCAGCTCCTGGCGACCCTGCCGGAGCCGGAGCGGGCGCGATGGGTGGCCTCGTTCGTCGCGGCGCACGGCCTGTCGGAGGCGTTCCAGCTGCTCGGCGTCTGCGCCGTGCCCTGGGCGGAGCCGCTCGGCGGCGCGGTGATCGACGCCCTGGACATCGCGCGGGACGCGGGCAGCTATCCGTGGAGCTTCAGCG
Source organism: Streptomyces sp. NPDC003327 (assembly GCF_053589515.1). Taxonomy (NCBI): domain Bacteria; kingdom Bacillati; phylum Actinomycetota; class Actinomycetes; order Kitasatosporales; family Streptomycetaceae; genus Streptomyces; species Streptomyces sp. NPDC003327. The sequence goes on from NZ_JBSFSA010000005.1 coordinate 123,766, forward strand.
GGGTGATGGGCCTGGCGGAGCGCTGTCTCTCGCCGGACGCGGCCCGGCACCTGGAGGCCCTGACGGCCCTGCCCGACGAGGCGGAGGACACCGCGCCCGGCGCGGGCGGCTACTGGTCGGAGGCCTTCCAGCGGCTGGTCTCCACCCTCCGGTTGCGCGCGGCGATGCGGGCCGAGCTCACCGTTCCCGAGGAGTCGGAGGCGGAGGCGGAGAGATCCGGGCCGTGACGTGCGGAAGGGGCCCACCGCGGGTGGGCCCCTTCACTCGAACGGGTTACGCCGCCTGGCGGACGTTCGCGTTGACCCAGTCCACGATGGACGTGGTCGTCGCGCCCGGCGTGAAGATCTCGGCGACGCCCTTCTCCTTCAGCGGCGGGATGTCGGCGTCCGGGATGATGCCTCCGCCGAAGACCTTGATGTCCTCCGCGTCGCGCTCCTTGAGCAGCTCCAGGACCTTCACGAACAGCGTGTTGTGCGCGCCCGAGAGGATCGAGAGACCGATCGCGTCGGCGTCCTCCTGGATCGCGGTGTCGACGATCTGCTCGGGCGTCTGGTGGAGGCCGGTGTAGATGACCTCCATACCGGCGTCGCGCAGCGCCCGCGCGATCACCTTGGCCCCGCGATCGTGGCCGTCGAGACCCGGCTTGGCCACCACCACGCGGATCGGACCGGTCACACCCATCACTGCCTCCACATGACACCCCCGCGCCCCATTGCCGGGGAGGTGAACGAACGTTATCTCCAGCATCCCGCACGGTGTCGTTTCGCGGTGGCGAGCGAGGGGGAAATCACACGTGGGACATCGTTCGCTCTGCGCCGTCCCCGCTTTCGGGCCCTCCTCCTGGGCCCACCAGCCGCAAGCGGGGCCGGTCCGCAAGGGAGCCGCACGGGGTCGCCGTACTCCCGCGCCGCCGTCCGCGCGACGTGGGGTGCGGCGCTACCGCCGTACCGTTCGGCCCCACGTGCCGTACGGGAGGTCGGCGATGGAGCTCGCCAAGGTCACCGCCCTGATGAAGGCCACCGCCCTCGAACTCGCGATCCTCACCGGCCACCTCGTCCTCTATCCGTCGGGCATCGTCGCGGAGCGCCTCTCCCCAACGCCCCCCGCCACCCCGGCCGACCCGGAGGCCCACCTCAAGCCGGGGGCCCCTGACACCTCCGGGGCCTCAGCCGCCTTAGAAGCCCCAGACACCCCAGACACCTCAGACGCCTCAGATATCTCTGAGATCTCGGAGACAGAGATCCCAGAGGCCGCTGCCGCCTCCGAGACATCCGACGCCTCGGCTGCGGCCGCCGCGCCCTGCGTGCCACGCGCGCCCGCGTTCCCGAGCCCGCGGCCCGTGGTGCTGCTGCACGGCTTCGTCGACAACCGCTCCGTCTTCGTCCTCCTGCGCCGCTTCCTCACCCGGAACGGCCGCGACTGCGTCGAGTCGCTCAACTACTCCCCGCTCACCTGTGACCTGCGGACGGCCGCCGCGCTCCTCGGCCGCCGGGTGGAGGAGATCCGGGAACGCACGGGACACGAGCAGGTCGATGTCGTCGGGCACAGCCTGGGCGGGCTCATCGCCCGCTATTACGTACAGCGCCTCGGCGGTGACGCTCGGGTGCGCACGCTCGTCATGCTGGGCACGCCCCACGCCGGCACGACGGTGGCGCCGCTCGCCGACGCGCATCCGCTGGTGCGGCAGATGCGGCCGGGTTCGGAGGTGCTGCGCGAGCTGGCGGGCCCCTCACCGGGCTGCCGGACCCGGTTCGTGAGCTTCTGGAGCGATCTCGACCAGGTGATGGTGCCGGTGGAGACGGCCCGGCTGGACCACGCCGACCTCCTCGTGCACAACGTCCGGATCAGCGGAATCGGCCATCTCGCGCTGCCCGTCCACCCCACGGTGGCCGCCGGCGTCAGGGAAGCCCTCGACGCCGTGGGCGAGGCGGTTCCGGGGGCGCGGGGCCGGGAGCCGGGCTCCGCGCCCGCCGCCTGACACCGGCCGCACGGACCCCGCCGCGCCGCCTGCCGCGACACGCCGCGAGCCTGTTCTTCGAACGTTCATCGAACACAAGGCCAAAGCTCTCCCCGTGAGCTGGCGAAACACGGCCGATTGCCCGTTTCCTGCGCCCGCAAACCCTTCCGAAGATTGTCCGCCGCGCATACCGCCGGGTACAGTCGCGCCCACTGCTTCCCCCGGGACACCCCTCGTCGGGCTCGCCCCGGACTGGTCCTGCTGCCGAGGCGAGAGAGAAGTTGGTGAACGACCAGCACCCCTACGCCGGGTACGTCGGCGACGACGCCCACACCACCGGCAGCTTCGCCATCGACCCGCTGTTCGGCGCCTACCCCGGCGGCCAGACCGACCACAGCGGCCAGTGGGACCTCGGGCAGTACGGCACCACCGACCACCAGTACGCCGCCACCGGCACCTACGACGCGTACGCGCCGACGGCCGACCCGTACGCCACGACCGGGCAGTGGGACACCAGCGGCCAGTGGAGCGCGCCGACCACCCCGGGCGCGTACGACACCGGCGGCCCGTACGACACCACCGGCCAGTGGGACGCCTCCGCCTGGACCGAGGCACAGGCGACCGGCGCGTACGACACCGCCCACGCCGGGACCCACGCCGGGGCCTATGCGGCGCAGGGCGCGTACGGCTACGAGTCCTACGACACGACCGGCCAGTGGGCCGCCCCCGCCTTCGCGACCGACACCGGCGCCTACGACGCCACGGCCTGGAACCACCCGGGCGACCACGGCGAGCCGGTCGAGCCCGTCGAACCGCTCGTCCCCCAGCAGTACTCCCCCGAGGCGCTCTACGACGTGGAGCCGGAGCACGCCCCCGAGGCCGACGCCCCCGACACCGCCCCGGAGTACGACTTCGCCTCCGCGTACACGGAGGACGGCGAGGACGCCGGCCACTACGACGAGGGCGACGACGAGTCGGCAGCCCCGCGGCCCGCCGTCGAGCTCCGCACCGACGAGCCCTCCGCCGCCGCCCGCCCCGGGCGCCGCGCCTCCGGCGGCAGCCGCAGCCGACGCCGTACCCCCGCCAAGCGGTCCGCCCTGCTGACCGTCGCCGTCCCCTCGGCCTGCGTCATGGGCGTCGCCGGCATCGCCGCCGCCTCCGTGAGCGGCCTCACCGGAGGCGCGCCGGACGGCACCAAGGACGACACGACCTCGCTCGCCGCGGCCGACCCGGCCGCCGTGCAGCAGATCGCCGCCGCCAACAACAGCTTCGACACCCAGCTCGACGCGCTCGACGCCGACGCCCGCGACTTCGGCGACCGCGCCAGCCGCACCCAGGAGCGCATCGACCTCAAGGTCCGCCAGGCGGCCGAGAAGAAGAAGCGCGAGGAGGAGGCGGCCCGGCGCGAGGCGCTGCGCCCCAAGTTCATGCTGCCGGTCAAGCTCCACCAGCTCAGCGCGCGCTACGGCCAGTCGGGCGTCAACTGGATGTCGCTGCACACCGGCATCGACTTCCCCGTCCAGTACGGCACACCCGTGATGGCGGCGACCGACGGCACCGTCCGCACCCAGTGGAACAGCGCCTACGGCAACATGGCGATCGTGACCGCCAAGGACGGCACGGAGACCTGGTACTGCCACCTGAGCAGCACCAAGATCCGCACCGGCGAGGTCAAGGCCGGCGAGGTCATCGCGTACTCCGGCAACTCCGGCAACTCCACCGGCCCCCACCTCCACTTCGAGGTCCGGCCCGGCGGCGGCGCGGCGATCGACCCGCTGGCCTGGCTGCGCAGCCACGGTCTCGACCCGACCAGCTGACCGCCCCCGCACGCGCCGCGGACCCGCACCCACCGCAGGACGTGTACGAGAGGGCCCCGGCCGAAGCCGGGGCCCTCTCGCGTACGCGTCGCGTACCCGCTACAGCTTCTCGACCGGCGCGTACCGCAGCAGCAGCCGCTTCGGCTTCTCGTCGCCGAAGTCGATCGTCGCCTGGGCGTCCGCGCCCGCGCCCGTCACCGCCATCACCGTGCCCAGACCGAACTGGTCGTGCGTGACCCGGTCACCGACCTGGAGCGCGATCACCGGCTTCTCGCCCGCCCGCCGGGTGGCGAAGCCCGAAGGGCCGGAGCGCGACCGCGAGGAGGAGAGCGAGGCGGTGATCCCGGAGGTCGGCCCGGCGGGCTTTACCATCGGACCGGTCCGCTTCCACTCCAGGTACGTCGGCGGGATCTCCTCCAGGAAGCGCGAGGCCGGGTTGTACGAGGGCTGGCCCCAGGCGCTGCGCATCGACGAGCGCGTGAGGTAGAGCCGCTCGCGGGCGCGCGTGATGCCCACGTACGCCAGGCGCCGCTCCTCCTCCAGCTCCTTCGTCTGGCCGAGGGCGCGCATGTGCGGGAAGACGCCGTCCTCCATGCCGGTGAGGAACACCACCGGGAACTCCAGGCCCTTGGCGGTGTGCAGCGTCATGAGCGTGATGACGCCCGCGCCCTCCTCGTCCTCGTCGGGGATCTGGTCCGAGTCGGCGACGAGCGCGACCTGCTCCAGGAACTCGGCGAGGCTTCCGGTCCCCTCCGTCTCCTCCCGACCCTGCTCGAACTCCAGGGCGACGGCGGCGAGTTCCTGGAGGTTCTCGATCCGGGTCTCGTCCTGCGGGTCCGTGGAGGCCTGGAGCTCGGCGAGGTACCCCGTCCGCTCCAGGACGGCCTCCAGGACGACGGCGGGGCCCGCGCCCGACTCGACGATCGTGCGCAGCTCGTCCATCAGCGCGTTGAAGCGCTTGACGGCGTTCGCGGAGCGCGCGGCCATGCCGTACGCCTCGTCGACCCGCTTGAGCGCCTGCGGGAAAGTGATCCGCTCCCGGAGGGAGAGCGCGTCGATCATGGCCTCGGCGCGCTCGCCGATGCCGCGCTTGGGGACGTTGAGGATGCGGCGCAGCGGGACCGTGTCCTCGGGGTTGGCGAGGACGCGCAGGTAGGCGAGGACGTCCCTGACCTCCTTGCGCTCGTAGAAGCGCACGCCGCCGACGACCTTGTAGGGCAGGCCGACGCGGATGAAGATCTCCTCGAAGACACGGGACTGGGCGTTGGTGCGGTAGAAGACGGCGACGTCGCCGGCCTTCGCCTCGCCCGAGTCCGTCAACCGGTCGATCTCGTCGGCGACGAACTGCGCCTCGTCGTGCTCGGTGTCCGCGACGTAGCCGGTGATCTGCGCGCCCGCGCCCGCGTTGGTCCACAGGTTCTTGGGGCGGCGGGACTCGTTGCGCTCGATGACGGCGTTGGCGGCGGAGAGGATCGTCTGGGTGGAGCGGTAGTTCTGCTCCAGGAGGATCGTCGTCGCGTCCGGGTAGTCCTCCTCGAACTGGAGGATGTTGCGGATGGTGGCGCCCCGGAAGGCGTAGATCGACTGGTCGGCGTCACCGACGACGCACAGCTCCGCCGGGCCGAGGTCCTCGTAGCCGGTGCCGACGAGCTCGCGCACGAGCGTGTACTGGGCGTGGTTGGTGTCCTGGTACTCGTCGACGAGGACGTGGCGGAAGCGGCGGCGGTAGTGCTCGGCGACGTCGGGGAACGCCTGGAGCAGGTGGACCGTCGTCATGATGATGTCGTCGAAGTCCAGGGCGTTGGCCTCGCGCAGGCGCGCCTGGTACATCCGGTAGGCCTCGGCGAGCGTCTTCTCGAAGCCGTCGGCGGCCTGGTCGGCGAAGGCCTCCTCGTCGATCAGCTCGTTCTTCAGGTTCGAGATCTTGGCGCTGAAGGACTTCGGCGGGAACTTCTTCGGGTCGAGGTCCAGGTCGCGGCAGACCAGCGCCATCAGGCGCTTGGAGTCGGCGGCGTCGTAGATCGAGAAGGAGGAGGTGAAGCCGAGCTTCTTCGACTCGCGGCGCAGGATGCGGACGCAGGCGCTGTGGAAGGTCGAGACCCACATCGCGTTCGCCCGGGGGCCGACGAGGTGCTCGACGCGCTCCTTCATCTCGCCGGCGGCCTTGTTGGTGAAGGTGATCGCCAGTATCTGGCCGGGGTGGACGTGCCGTGTGGCCAGGAGGTGCGCGATGCGGTGGGTGAGCACCCGCGTCTTGCCGGAGCCGGCGCCCGCGACGATGAGCAGCGGCGAGCCGGTGTGGACGACGGCGGCGCGCTGCTGCTCGTTCAGCCCCTCCAGGAGCGCGGCGGCGTCCACGACGGGCCGGGGGGCGCCGTCGCGGTAGTACGCGTCCCGGGGCGGGGGCGCGTCGAAGTGCTCCCCGAAGAGGTCGTGCGGGACCTCCTCCGCGGCCGGGGCACCGTGCTCGTGGTCCTCGGGCGGGGGCGGGGCCTCCTCCGAGGAGTTCTGGAGGCCGGCCAGGAAGCTGTCGTCAAAGAGGCTGCTCATCGCCTCACGAGTCTAGGACGCTCCACCGACATCCGGTCCCGCTTCGCGGAGCGCGCTCTGCGAAGCGGGTCACACCCGGGGCGAGGGCCCGGGTCACGAGGGCCCGGGTCACGAGGGCCCGGGTCATACCCAGAGGGTCGCGATGAAGATGTTCACGAGGGTCAGTCCGCCGACCGCGGCGAAGAGGCCCTTGTCGACCGTCTCCTCGTCGCGCTTGACGTAGACGAGGGCGAGGATGACGACGAGGACCGCCATCTTGATGCCGATCTTGACGTTGTTCACGGTCTGGTCGTCGGCCTGGTTGAGCCCGACGAGCGCGATGCCGGTGACCAGCATGGTCAGGGCGCCGTGCAGCATCGCGGGCGTGAAGCGGGCCGTGCCCGTCCCCATCGCCTTCATCTGGGTGAGGAACCCGCCCAGCAGGGAGGCGATGCCGATGATGTGCAGGGCCACGAAGACATTGATGAGGACGTCCATGGGGCGGAGCCTAACCGGGGCCGTAGCACCGCTTTCCGGCCGGGTCCACTCTCTCCGGCCGTTCGGTCGGCGACCAGCAGCAACCGTCCGCGGCCCGGCACCGCGGGCGAAAGAGACCGGTCCGTGAAGGCCAAGTCGCGCCAATAACGGTCATCCCGTCGCCGGGGCGTGACCCCAGGTTTAGCGTCCTCCACCAGGTGACCGGCTCCCCACCACCTCCGGGTTCTCCCCGGAGGCTGTCGGTCACCCCCGCCGAGAAAACCCGGCGGCGGTCCGTCTCCCCTGTGCGGCCCGCCGCCGGCCCCGGCCGGCCCGTCCCCCACAGGGAGAGGATGTGACCCGCCCTCGTGGCAGCGCACCGAAAACCCAGGCAGTCCCCGCTCGGTGGCCAGGCGGTCCGCACCGCCGCCACCCTCGCCCTCGCCTCGGCGGCGACGGCGACCCTGTTCGAGGGGTCGGGGCACGCCGACCCCCGGCTCACCGCCGCCCAGGTCAGGGCCAAGGTGGACCGGCTGTACGAGGAGGCCGAGGTCGCCACGGAGCGGTACAACGGGGCGAAGGAGAAGGCCGACGAGGCCCGCGCCGCCTTCGACAGGCTGCGCGACGAGGCCGCCCGCAGGACGGAGCGGCTCAACACGGCCCGCGCGGGGCTCGGGAAGATCGCCGCCGCGCAGTACCGGTCCGGCGGCCTCGACCCCGCCGTACAGCTCGCCCTCACCTCGGCCCCGGAGGAGTACCTGGAGCGGGCCGCCCTCGCGGAGAAGGCCGGCGACCGGCAGGCGGCCGCCATCGCGTCCGTACGCCGGGAGCTGGCCGCGATCGGGCAGCTGCGGAGCGAGTCGGCGGACCGGCTCGCGACGCTGCGCGGCCACGAGGCGGACCTGCGGCGCCAGAAGACCGCCGTGCTCGGCAAGCTCACCGAGGCGCGGACCCTGCTCGCCCGGCTGACCGCCGAGGAGCGGGCCCGGTACGAGGCCGCCGTCGAGGCCCGCAACGGCTCCGGCGGCCCGTCCGCGTCGACCGCCTCGACGACCTCGGGGCCGGGAACGGCCTCCGGCGGCTCGTCGGGGGCACGGGCCGACCGCTCCTCGGGCGGCGAGCGCGCACCGGTGACCGCCCCCACCTCGCGGGCCGAACAGGCCATCTCCTTCGCCCGCGCCCAGCTCGGCAAGCCGTACGTGTGGGGGGCGACGGGCCCGTCCGGGTACGACTGCTCGGGGCTGACCCAGGCGGCCTGGCGTGCGGCCGGCGTCTCCCTGCCCCGCACGACCTACACCCAGATCAACGCCGGTCAGCGGGTCTCCCGCTCCCAGCTCGCCCCGGGCGACCTGGTCTTCTTCTACTCGGGCATCAGCCATGTCGGGCTCTACATCGGCGGCGGCCGGATGATCCACGCCCCGCGGCCCGGCGCCCCCATCCGGATCGCCCCGATCGACGAGATGCCCTTCGCCGGGGCGACCCGCGTCGGCTGACCTCAGACGAGGCGGCGGGCGGTCGCCCAGCGGGTGAGTTCGTGGCGGTTGGACAGCTGCAGCTTGCGGAGCACCGCGGAGACGTGCGACTCGACCGTCTTCACCGAGATGTAGAGCTGCTTGGCGATCTCCTTGTACGCGTAGCCGCGGGCGATCAGCCGGAGCACCTCGCGCTCGCGCTGGGTGAGCCGGTCGAGGTCCTCGTCGACCGGCGGCGCGTCGGTGGAGGCGAAGGCGTCCAGGACGAAGCCGGCCAGGCGGGGCGAGAAGACGGCGTCGCCCTCCTGGACCCGGAAGATCGAGTCGACCAGGTCCGTGCCGGTGATCGTCTTCGTGACGTAGCCCCGGGCGCCGCCGCGGATGACGCCGATGACGTCCTCGGCGGCGTCCGAGACGGAGAGGGCCAGGAAGCGGACCGGGTCCTCGGGCGCGGCCATCAGTCCGGCGCAGCGGCGCAGCACCTCGACGCCGCCGCCGCCCGGGAGGTGCACGTCGAGCAGGACGACCTCGGGGCGGGTCGTGGTGATCACGGTGACCGCCTGGTCCACGTCGGCGGCCTCGCCGACGACCTCGACGCCGGTGACGTCGGTCCTGCCGATCTCCGCCTGCACGCCCGTGCGGAACATGCGGTGGTCGTCGACGAGGACCACCCGCACCCGGCGGTCCGTGCCGCGGTCCGCCCCCGCCCCGGTCGCTGCCCCGGTCTCGTCGCTCATCCGTCCGCCCTCTCCATCTCAAGCTCCACTTCGGTGCCGCCGCCCGGCACGGAACGCAGCCGGGCGGTCCCGCCGTTGCGCTGCATCCGGCCGATGATCGATTCTCTGACGCCCATCCGGTCCTCGGGCACCGCGTCCGGGTCGAAACCGGGCCCCCGGTCCTTCACGGAGACGAAGACCGTCCGGCCCTCCACCTCCGCGTACACCTGTACGGCCCCGCCCTCGCCACCGTACTTGGCGGCGTTGACCATCGCCTCGCGCGCGGCCTGCATCTGCGCGACCAGTTTCTCGTCGAGCGGGCAGTCGCCCACGACGACGACCTCCAGCGGGACGCCGTGCTTGTCCTCGACCTCGGCCGCGGCCCGCTTGACGGCCTCGGCGAGGGTGTCGGGCTCCTCCTCCTTGCCCGTCCCCTCCGGTTTGTAGAGCCAGTTGCGCAGCTCGCGCTCCTGGGCCCGGGCGAGGCGGCGCACCTCTCCCGGGTCGTCGGCGTTGCGCTGGATGAGGGTGAGGGTGTGGAGCACCGAGTCGTGGACGTGGGCGGCGACCTCGGCCCGCTCCTGGGCGCGGATGCGCATGGTGCGCTCGTCGTTCAGGTCCTGCGACATCCGCACCAGCCAGGGTCCGGCGAGCAGGGCTATGCCGGTGAGGACCGCGACCGCGGCGGTGAGGGCCGTGCCGAGCTGGGCGACGGAGCCGCGGACGACGACGAAGACGGCGAGTCCCGTGCCGACGAGGCCCACGCCGACCAGTCCGCGGACGAGCTGGAGGGCGCGTCTGCGGGGGCCGGGCTCGGTCCAGCTGGCGCGGCGGGCGTTGTCCGCCTGGCGCCAGACGAGGACGACGCCGACGCCGATGAGGAGCGTGGGCCAGACGTAACGCGCGGTCTCGTTGTCTAGGTTGATGTTTCCGACGAAGACCGCGGCGCCGATGGCGAGCGCGACGAGGGCGAAGATCTGGCCGCGGTCGGGCTTGCGCAGCCGGCGTCTGCCGTCGGGGGTGGTCTCGAAGACGGGGCGGGGCGCGGAGCGGCCGCCGACGCCGAGGGGGACGACGATCCAGAAGACGGCGTAGAGCAGGACGCCGAGGCCGTCGGTGAGGAGCAGCACGGCGAAGACCGCGCGGACCCAGACCACCGGCAGCCCGAGGTGTCCGGCGAGCCCTCGCGCGACACCGCCGAGCCACCGCCCGTCGGCGCTTCGGTAGAGCCTGCGCGCGGGAGGTTCGTCGGTCTCGGTGACTCGAGCGGCTGCGGACATGCACCGATCGTCACACGTTCGGCCCGCCCGGGACATCAGGGTCCGCCCTGAGATCGACCCTGGTAAGGCCTCGGGGAGAGGGGGCCGCGGAATATCAGGGTCGGGCCAGGGTCGTCCCCGGTGCCGCGGGAGGTCACGGGCCGTCACCATGGAGGCATGACGAGTTCGACGCCTTCGCAGCACGAGGCCCCGCCGCCGGCGGAGGCCGACTCCGTCGCGCCGCTGCGGCGCTCGCGCGGAAGCAAGGTCGCGGGCGGGGTCTGTGGCGGTCTCGGCCGGCACTTCGACCTCGACCCGGTGATCTTCCGCGTCGTGGTGGGCGTGCTGTCCGTGACGGGCGGCATCGGCTTGATCTTCTACGGCTTCGCGTGGCTGCTGATTCCGCTCGCGGGCGAGGAGGAGAACGAGGGCCGCAGACTGCTGACCGGCCGGGTCTCCGGGGCTTCGCTCGCCGCGGTGCTCATGGCGCTCGTGGGTTGTGGGGTGCTGTTGTCGATGCTGCACAGCGGGTCGACGCTGGGGTTCGCGATGACGCTGACGCTCGCCGTGTGCGGTGCGGCGGTGTGGTCGCAGCGGCGGCGGTCGGGTGGCGTCGAGGCGGAGCCGGGGAAGGAGACGGCCGCGGCGCTCGCGGTCGCCGAGGCGCCGCCGGAGGCCAAGGCGCCGCCGCTGGTCGAGTTCCCCTCGTGGTGGCGGGACCCGATCGTGAAGGACGGTTCGACGGGCCGGGTGGCCATCGGGTACCTGTGGGGGCCGCACGGCATCGTGGACGAGGACGGCAAGGTCAACGGCGAGGTGCCGAAGCCGGGCAGCCAGTGGGGGCCCGACCCGTCGGCCGCCGGCCGGCCGGCTCCGTCCGTGCGCCGCACGCCGTACTCCATCGGCGGTCTCGTGCATCTGCTCGCGATGCTCGCCGCCGTGCTCGGTACGGCGCTGACCTGGGAGAGCGAGCCGCTGGGCCGGAGTCTGCAGACGGGTCTGGTCGCCGCTCTCGCGGTGTTCGGCCTGGGCCTGGTCGTGAGCAGCTTCCTCGGCCGGACCGGGTTCGGGACGATCCTGCAGACCGTGCTCACCGCGGGCCTGCTGGCGGTGGCGGTGGCGCTGCCCGACCGGATCACGACGGAGTGGGTCCGCGAGACGTGGAGACCGACCACGGTCACGGCGGTGCGGTCGGAGTACGGCGTGGGCACGGGGGTCGGCACGCTTGACCTGTCAGGCGTCTCCGTTCCCGCGGGCACGACGGTCGGTACGCGGCTCAGTGTGGGTGCGGGAAAGGTGAAGGTGGTCGTCCCGAACGACGCGGTGGTGAGGCTCCGCGCGGAGGTGGGCCTCGGCGACGTGCGGCTGCCCGGGCAGCCGCCCGGTGACATCGACATCGCGCCCGGGCGGGACGAGACCCGGACGCTCGCCCCGCCGGCCGGGACCGTCCCGGCGGGCACGTTGGACCTCTCTCTGGAGGTCGGACTCGGACAGGTGGAGGTCAGCCGTGCTGCTTCATGAGTTCCGCCCCGGCCGGCTGGTCGTGGGCCTGACCGCCCTCGCCCTGGCCGCGCTGTACGCGGGCGACGCCGCGGGCGAGTGGCGCACGCCGTGGTACGCGGTGGTGCCGCTGCTCTGCGGGGGTCTGGGCGTGGCGTCCCTGGTGACGTGGGTGGCCTACCTCATACGACGGCGGGTGGCGAGGAACCGGTCCACCGACAGCACGGACGCGCCGGCGAGCACCAGCGGCAGCCAGGCCATCAGATAGGCCAGGTCGTTGCCGAGGTAGTAGGGGCTCACCTGCCAGCTCACGGTCAGCCAGAGGCTCAGCGAGATCAGCGCGCCGCCGAGCGCCGCCAGGCGGGCGAAGATCCCGAGGAGGGTTCCGATGCCGACGACGAGCTCGCCGAGGGCGATGGCGTAGCCGAAGCCGACGGGGTTGTGGAGGGCGAGGTCGACGAGGCCGGGGACGGCCGAGCTGTCGCGGACTCCGCGCATGGTCTCGCCGATGGAGCCGGTGCCGGAGTCCGCGAGGAAGGCGGAGTCGGTCAGTTTGTCGAGCGACGCGTAGATGAAGGTGATGCCGAGGAAGAGCCTCAGGGGAAGGAGGGCGTAGCGGGAGGCCGTGGCCTTCCAGCGGGCGAGGGTGCCCTGCGGGGCGGGGGCGTCGTCGGTGCCGAGCGCCGTGGTGTCTCCCCGGTCCCTGTCGGCCTGTCCGGTCATCGTCGGTCACCTCTCCACGCCCCGTACGACTGTTCGCGGATCGATTCTCTCCGTTTCCGGGCCCGAGGGACATGCCGGGAGCGCGGAGGGACCGCCGGAAGGCTCAGTCGACGACGTCGATCGTGACCCGGTTGGTCTCGACGCCGGCGGCGGTCACCACCGACACCTCGACGCGTCCCGGTTCGACGTCGACCGGGAGCGGGACGGTAAGGACCGCGTCCGTGGGGTTGGCGAAGCCTCCGGGGACCGGGACGAGGGGGACGTGCGCGTGGACGGGCCCGACGCGGACGACGAGGCGGGTCAGCGGGTCGGGGGCGGTGGCGCCGGGCGGGACGAAGCCGCAGCCGCGGATCTCGATGTCGTCGCCGGTCCGGATCGGGGCGTCGAGGTCGCCGGCTTCCCGGGACCGGACGACGGAGTGGATGGTGGGGCGGGCGCCCTCGGTGCACTTCGCGGCGAGGTGCCAGGCGGCCGAGACGGCGACGAGGAGTACGAGGGACCAGGGCAGGGCGGGCAGCAGGCCGGGTTCGGCGGCGAGGCGGACGGCCGCGAGGACCAGGACGGCACCGGAGACGAGGAGGTACTGGAGGTCGGCGAGTGCGGCGCGGCCGTTGTCGTCGCAGACGAGGTCGGCGGTGCGCGGGCGGTCGGCGCGCACCTTCTGGAGGCGCCGGGAGGCGATCCGCACGGAGACGACGAGCCGGGCGGTGACGGCGAGGGCCGCCACCACGGCGAAGACGGTGAGGAGACCGGCGCCCCGGGCCAGGCCGAAGGCGGTCGGGCCGAGGGAGCGGGAGGCCAGGAAGAGGAGGGTGTAGACGAGGAAGAGCAGCCAGGCGGCGGCGACGGCGCGGGTGGTGGAGAGCCGGTTGTCCTCGCCGATCAACGGGGCGAGCAGTCCGCCGCGGGCGCGGTGGGCGTGGGCGGCGCCGGTGAGGAGGGCGGCGAGGATCAGGGCGGTGCAGAGGCCGGCCGTGCGGGCGCCGGTCCAGCCCGTGCCGACGGCGGTGAGGGCCTGACCGAGGAGGAGGACGAGGACGGCGCCCCAGACGGCGACGAGGCCCCCGAGCCGTACCCGGGCCAGCCAGGCGCCCCCGGCCTCGCGGCCGTGGGCGGTGACGGCGCGGGCGGACTGGGCCAGTTCGTCGGAGACCCATTGGCGGGCGGCGACCGGTGAGTGGGCGACGGCGGCGGGGACGCCGTGGCCGGCGGCGAGCTCGTCCCGGCGGGCGAGGAAGGCCGCGACGGCGCGTCGGTGGCCGGTCCGTCCGCAGTGGGCGCAGCCGGCGCAGGCCGCCGTGTGCTCGCCGTACTGTCTCGCCTCGTGAACCGCCACGGCACCCACTCCCCGAGCTCCTGTCACGCGCTCGGCGCACGACCTCTCCGGCACGGCGCGTTTCGCCATGCCCGGAAAGTCAACCAGCCCTTGTTTTCTGGGAATTGTGCCGCACCGGAGGCTTCCGCCGCTGCCGTGCGCGCCCCTCCGGAGAGTGATTGCCGCGTCATCCCATTGACGTACGGAAAGGTGAAGCGATGGTGTGACGACAGGAGTTCGGGCTCCGCCCGGCTGATCCCGCGCCGCAGGGGAACACCGGTCGCGGGCTGAGATGCGGCCGGGACGTCCCCCGGAAGCGGCGAAGCCGCCGCCCCTCGCGGTGGTCGCGGGGGGAGCGGCGGCTTCAGCGGCGTACGAAGGGAGGGGTCACTCCCACTCGATGGTGCCCGGCGGCTTGCTCGTGACGTCGAGGACGACACGGTTCACGTCGGCGACCTCGTTGGTGATGCGGGTCGAGATCCGGGCGAGCACCTCGTAGGGCAGGCGCGACCAGTCGGCCGTCATGGCGTCCTCGGAGGAGACGGGGCGCAGCACGATCGGGTGACCGTAGGTGCGGCCGTCGCCCTGGACGCCGACGGAGCGGACGTCGGCGAGCAGCACGACCGGGCACTGCCAGATCTCGCGGTCGAGACCGGCCGCGGTGAGCTCCTCGCGGGCGATGGCGTCGGCCTCGCGCAGCAGGTCCAGGCGCTCCTTGGTGACCTCGCCGACGATGCGGATGCCGAGGCCGGGGCCCGGGAAGGGCTGGCGCTGGACGATCTCCTCCGGCAGGCCGAGCTCCTGGCCGACCATGCGGACCTCGTCCTTGAAGAGCTGGCGCAGCGGCTCGACGAGCTCGAACTCCAGGTCCTCGGGGAGGCCGCCCACGTTGTGGTGGGACTTGATGTTGGCGGTGCCGGTGCCGCCGCCGGACTCGACGATGTCCGGGTAGAGCGTGCCCTGGACGAGGAAGGCGACCTCCTCGCCGTCGGCGTGGCCCTCGGCGACGATCTCGGCCTGGGCCTGCTCGAAGACGCGGATGAACTCGCGGCCGATGATCTTCCGCTTGGTCTCCGGGTCGGAGACGCCGGCGAGCGCGGTGAGGAACCGCTCCTGTGCGTCGACGACCTTCAGGTTGACGCCCGTGGAGGCGACGAAGTCCTTCTCGACCTGCTCGGTCTCGCCCTTGCGCATCAGGCCGTGGTCGACGTACACGCAGGTGAGCTGCGAGCCGATGGCCTTCTGGACGAGGGCGGCGGCCACGGCGGAGTCGACGCCGCCGGAGAGGCCGCAGATCGCGCGCTTGCTGCCGACCTGGGCGCGGATGGCCGCGACCTGCTCCTCGATGACGTTGCCGGTGGTCCAGCTGGGCTCGATGCCGGCGCCGCGGTAGAGGAAGTGCTCCAGGATCTGCTGGCCGTGCGTGGAGTGCAGCACCTCGGGGTGGTACTGGACGCCGTACAGCTTCTTCTCGTCGTTCTCGAAGGCGGCGACCGGCACGACGTCCGTGGAGGCGGTGACGGAGAAGCCCTCGGGGGCGGCGGAGCAGGCGTCGCCGTGCGACATCCACACGGACTGCTCGACCGGGGTGCCCTCGAAGAGGGTGGAGCCGGCCTTGGAGACGTGCAGCGGGGTCCGGCCGTACTCGCGGGCTCCGGTGTTGTCGACGGTGCCGCCGAGGGTCGTCGCCATCAGCTGGAAGCCGTAGCACATGCCGAAGACGGGGACACCCGCCTCGAAGATCGCGCGGTCGAGGCGGGGGGCGCCCTCCGCGTACACGGAGGACGGGCCGCCGGAGAGGATGATCGCCTTCGGGTTCTTGGCCAGCATCTCGGCCACCGGCATGGTGGACGGGACGATCTCGCTGTAGACCCGGGCCTCACGGACTCGGCGGGCGATGAGCTGGGCGTACTGGGCGCCGAAGTCGACAACGAGGACTACGTCCGGGTTGGTGACGTCGGGCGCGGCAGCGGGGGTCGCTGATGACACTACGGCGGCCTTCCGGCGGTAGGAGGGTGTCCCCCGAAGGGGGGGTTATTTGTCGATTCTACCGGCGTGTCGACGGTCGCTTCTCGTCTCACCATCCGAACCCCGTTTGGTCCGGCGTCCGGGGCGGGGTCCATACTGGTGCCATGCGCACGCTCACGACCTTCGTCTTTACCTATGGCAACCGGCCCACCGGCTGCAATGGTCGTGCTGCTTGAGCAACTGACAAGCGACTTCCGAGGCGCCCCGGGCCGACAAGGCCCGGGGCGCCTCGCCGTTTCCGGGCCGTGCCGCCCCGGGGCTCCCGAACCCGACACCCCGAGGAGCCCCACCATGACGACGAACACCGCCACCACCGAGAAGACCGGCGCCCGTACCGACGAGGCGGCCGAGCTGATCGGCGGCGCCCGGGAGCGGATCGACGCCCTCGACGACCGGATCATCGGTCTCATCCAGGAGCGGATGGCCGTCTCGGCCGTCATCCAGGAGGCCCGCATCTCCTCGGGCGGCCGGCGGGTGAACCTGGCCCGCGAGATGGAGGTGCTCGGCCACTACCGGGACGCGCTGGGCAAGCCGGGCACGGCGCTGGCGATGACGATGCTGGAGCTGTGCCGGGGCCGCATCTGAGGGACGCCCGCGGGCGGGAGGGGCGCTTCTGAGTGGGTGCCCGGACCTGAGTTCGGTCCCGCTCTCACCCGTACGGCGCGTGACCGGCCCGCGCCGGGCTTCGTTGGTCCGGGTGTCCGTGCCAGCCAGGGGCGGGCCCGTAGAAACCACGCGTGGCTTCGCTGGGGCGTGTGACGTACCACTGGTACGTCGTGGGACCTCGCCCCAGCGCGCGTGACCGGACGGCAGGGGACAGCAGCCCGGTCACCCAGAAAGGGCGGTCGGTCCCGGGGACGCCCGGGGCCGGCCGCAACCGGCTCCTCCCGGTCGCGACCCGCGGCCGCCAGCACACCGCGAAGACCCTCGTCCCCCCTCCCACTCCCCTCCCCCGCGCGGCGCGACCCCCCGGCGCCGCCCCGCTCGGCACCGCCGCTGCCCTGACACCGGTGCCGACCCCGAGGGCCCCGTGGCCGCGACCGGAATCGCGGCCCGGGGCCCTCGCTCGTACGACCTGGCACCGGCCTGAAGACCTGCCTGAAGACCTGCCTGAGGACGGCCTGCCTACGGCCGGATGCGGCCCGCACCAGAACGTGACGCGCGTCACATGAATATCTCGTGCAACCGCTACAACCAATCGCGGGGACCGCGGGTCATCTATGCAGCAACACCAAAGCTGGAGGGGCGCTGCACTCGGAGGGGGGTGCAGCGCCCTTTCCTGTGTCCGGCATCCGTGACCGGCCCCGCTGCCCCGTCGCCCGCACTCAGTCCGTCTTCGGCGGGACCGCCGGCGGGACTGTCGGCCGGACCGTCGGCATCCCGAGGAACGGCAGCCGCAGCGCGCCGAAGGCCTCGGCCGGAGCGGCGGGTGACTTCGGCTCGACCGGCGCCAGCCGCACGTACGCCTCGCCCTGGCGCGGCCGCGGGTCCTCCTCGCCCTTGTTCGGCCAGAAGGACATGGCCCGCTCGGCCTGCGCGGTGATCGTCAGGGACGGGTTCACCCCGAGGTTGGCCGAGACCGCGGCCCCGTCGACCACGGAGATCCCGGGGTGGCCGTAGAGCCGGTGGTACGGGTCGATGACGCCGGACTCGGCGTCGGCGCCGATCGGGCAGCCGCCCAGGAAGTGCGCGGTGAGCGGGGTCCCCATCAGCTCGCCGACGTTCGAGCCGGGGAAGCCGTTGATCTCCTCGGCGAGGAGGGTGGCGGCCCGGGTCGCCTCGCGGATCTGGGTCGGGTTCGGCGCCCCGTGCCCCTGCCGGGCCGTGAGCAGGCCCTTTCCGATGCCGCCGGGCTTGCGGTAGGTGGTCAGGGAGTTGTCCAGGGACTGCATGACGAGCCCGATGATCGTCCGCTCCGACCAGCGCCAGTTGGAGAGCGAGCGGGCGGCGAGCGCCGGGTGTCTGAGCAGGTTCAGGAACCAGTTGCGCACGCGGTGGGCGCCGTAGGGCACCTGGAGGACGGTGAGGCTGCCCATCGAGTTCGACCCCTTGCCGTACCGCACCGGCTCGATGTGGGTGTTCTCGTCCGGGTGGACGGAGGAGGTGATGGCGACGCCCCGGGTGAAGTCGGCCTTCTCCTTGCCGTGCCGCTTGCGGTAGCGGCGGTCGGTGGTCTGCGCGCCGACGAGGCCCTCGGAGTTGGTACGGGTCAGCTCGCCGAGCCGGTCCGAGATCCGGGGCAGCAGGCCGGTGTCCTTCATCCGGTGCAGCAGCGTCTGCGTCCCGTACGTACCGGCGGCGATCACCACGCGGCGGGCGGTGAACGTGCGCCCCTTGCCCTTCTTCCGGTTGTCGGTGGGCAGGGTCCTGACCGCGTAGCCGCCGCGCGCGTCCTCGGTGACGGCGACGACCGAGGTCATGGGGTGCACGACGGCGCCCGCCTTCTCGGCGAGGTAGAGGTAGTTCTCGTTGAGGGTGTTCTTGGCGCCGTGGCGGCAGCCGGTCATGCACTCGCCGCACTCGGAGCAGGCGCGCCGGGACGGGCCGACGCCGCCGAAGTACGGATCGGCGACCTCGTCGCCGGGCTTCGCCTTCGTCCCGCCCCCGGCGTCGTGGCCGTCGCCGAAGAAGACGCCCACGGGCGCCATGTGGAAGGTGTCGCCGATGCCCATGGCCTGCGCGGCGGCCTTCAGGTGGACGTCCGACGGCGTCATCGTCGGGTTGAGCCGGACCCCGAGCATCCGCTTGGCCTGGTCGTAGTACGGCCGCAGTTCGTCCTGCCAGTCGGTGATGTCCTTCCACTGCGGGTCGTCGAAGAACGGCTGGAGCGGTACGTAGAGGGTGTTGGCGTAGTTGAGGGAGCCGCCGCCCACGCCCGCGCCGGCGAGGACCATGACGTTGCCGAGCAGGTGGATGCGCTGGATTCCGTAGAGGCCGAGGGCCGGCGCCCAGAGGAAGTTCTTCACGTCCCAGGAGTTCTTGGGGAGCGTGGCGCGGGTGAAGCGGCGACCGGCCTCCAGGACGCCGACCCGGTAGCCCTTCTCCGTGAGGCGGAGGGCGGTGACCGAGCCGCCGAAGCCTGAGCCGACGACGATGACGTCGTAGTCGTACGCACTGTCCTCGCCCTGATTCTGGGCAGGGGGTACCGCGGTCATGGCTCTCCTCGTGCGAAAAGGGGTGGAAGGGGAAGGGCGTCAGCGCAGGCGGAGGGCCTTCATCGCCTTCAGGGACACGCTCATGAACGCCGCGTACTTCTCGTCGTCCATGCCGAAGGAGGGCGCGAGCGGGAGCAGTCGCTGCTGGGCGATGGTCTGGGCCTCGGTGTACTTGAGGATGCCCTCCGAGCCGTGGCGGCGGCCGAGCCCGGAGTCCTTCATGCCACCCATCGGGGACTGCACGCTGCCGTACGCGGGGGCGTACCCCTCGTTGATGTTGACCGTGCCGGTGGCGAGGCGGGCGGCGACGGCGTGGCCGCGGCGCGCGTCCGTCGTCCAGACGGAGGAGTTCAGTCCGTACGGGGTGGCGTTGGCGCGCGCGATCACCTCGTCCTCGTCCGTGAAGCGGTAGACGGAGACGACCGGGCCGAAGGTCTCCTCGGCGCAGACGGCCATCGGCGCCTCGACGCCGTCGAGGATCGTCGGCTCGTAGAAGAGGGGGCCGATGTCGGGGCGGGCGACGCCGCCCGCGACGAGCCGGGCGCCCTTGGCGACGGCCTCCTCGACGTGCCGGCTGACGGTCTCCAGCTGCCGCTCGCCGACGAGGGAGCCCATGTCGGCGCCGTAGGAGAGGGAGTTGCCGAGGCGCATGGCCCTGGTGCGGGCGGCGAAGCGGTCGAGGAAGGCGTCGGCGATCGACTCGTGCACGTAGAGCCGCTCGATGGAGATGCAGAGCTGCCCGGCGGAAGAGAAGCAGGCGCGGACGGCTCCGGCGGCGGCCTTCTCGATGTCGGCGTCCTTCAGGACGAGCATGGCGTTCTTGCCGCCGAGTTCGAGGGAGACGCCGACGAGGCGGGCGGCGGCGCCCTGCGCGACCACGCGGCCGGTGCGGGTGGAGCCGGTGAACGAGACGTAGTCGCCGTGGGCGACGACCGCGGGGCCGACGACCGGGCCGTCACCGAGGACGACCTGGAAGACCTCGGCGGGCAGACCGGCCTCCACGAGCAGCTCGCGGGCCCACAGCGCGGTGAGCGCGGTCTCGGTGTCGGGCTTCATCACGACGGCGTTGCCGGAGACGAAGGCGGGCAGCGCGTCGCCGACCGAGAGTTCCAGGGGGTAGTTCCAGGGTGCGATCTGGCCGACGACTCCGCGCGGCTGGCGCAGCTCGGTGACCTTGGTGAGGGTCGGGACGACGCCGGTGTGCCGCTTGGGGCGCAGGTACGAGGGGGCCTTGCGGCCGTAGTGGCGGGCGGCGACCGCCACCGCGAGGACCTCTTCGTGGGCGTGCAGCCGCGCCTTGCCGGTCTCCAGCTGGATGAGGTCGAGGACCTCCGCCTGGCGCTGGAGGACCAGGTCGTGGAAGCGGAGGAGGACGGCGGCGCGGGCCCGGACGGGGGTCGCGGCCCAGGCGGCCTGGGCCGCGCGGGCGCGGGCGAAGGCCTCGGCGACGTCCTCGGGGGTGGACTCGGGAAGGTCCGCCAGCTTCTGCCCGGTGAAGGGGGTGTGGTTGGCGGTGCGGCCGGAGCCGACGACACCCCGGGTGAGCCGGGCGACCAGGTCGGGCGTCACGACGTCGGCGGCCGTCCGCGCGCCGGCGGGCGCGGGCGCGACCGGGTTGGTGGCACCGGCGGGCGCGGCGGGGCGGGGCGCCCCGGCGGCGGCGTCCGGGCGGGCGTCCGTGCCGGAGTCGGTGTCGGCGGCGGTGTCGGCGGGAACCGAGGGGGCGGCGGGGGCCTGCGAGTCCGTCATGAGGGCGAGAGTAGGCCGCGTTCCGACCTTTGGGTACCCGTCGGTAACGCGTTTTCACGGTGCGCTCACATTGCGCCAGCGATCACTGGCGCATAAGCCCTGATCAGCGGCCTTACGGTCGAGAGAGGGAGGCTGCGGAGATTTTTCCGCCCCGACGACCCGCGCTCCGGCGGCTCCGTTCCGGCGACTCTTCCGGTACCGCTCAGTCGCCCGGGGCGCGCCAGTGCTGGACCACGATGTCGAACTGCTCGCGGGTCTTCTCCCAGCTCGACTCGGGCGAGGACATGTAGATCGCGTACTCGGTGCCGTCGTCCTCGAAGTACATCTGGTCGATCGCGTGCCGCGGCCCGGGGAAGTTCTTCTTCTCGGTCCAGGTGAACTCCCACAGACAGGAGCGGACCTGGTCGCGGTAGGTGGTCTGGGTGAGCTTGATCCGCTTGTAGTCCATGCGCTTCTCGAGGAGGCGCTCCAGGTCGAGGGCGTGCATGTACGGGTTCTCGAAGTCGGGGCTCCGGTCGATGCTGATCCGGATCCGGTGGCGGCCGTTGTCCGGCGTGTAGTCGATCTGGTCGCCCTCCTTCTGCCGCTTCCAGCCGTCCGGTACGAGCAGGCTGAAGCCCGCCGGGTCCTCGACGCGGTGCCAGCCGGCCGGGACGGTCTCCTCGGGCTTGCCGGTCCCGGTCGGATCGGGGGCCGCCGCGGTGCCGGTGCCCTTGCCGCGCGGGTCGCCGCCGCGGCCTCCCGCGTACTCCATGGCGAGGAAGACGGCGCCGCCCGCGACGACCCCGGCGAGCAGGGCGGCCAGGACGGCGGTACGCCAGCGGCCCCGGCCGCCGGAGCCCGTACCGCGGGAAGGGAGGGGCGCGGGGGACGCGAGGGAAGCAGGGGCAGCGGGGCCCGTGTGGTGCGGGTGGGCCGAGTGGGCCTGGTGGGCCGGGTGGGGCCAGGGGGTGGTGGTGGCCGGGGAGGACGGCGCGCCGTTCGCCGATCCGGGCGCCGGGCCGGACGCCGCCGGGCGGGAGGGCTGGCCGGACGCCGCCGGGCCCGGGATCGGTTCGGGGGCCGTTTCCGTGGACATCGGCACGCGCTGGGTCGGCACGTACGCCTGCGCGGTCTGCGGGTTCCGCCCCTCCATCGCGTCGAGCATCATCCGCTCCGCCTCGTCCGCCCGCGGCCGCTGGTCCGGGTCCTTGCGCAGCAGCGCCACGATCACCGGCGCGAGCGGGCCCGCCTTCTCCGGGAACGGCGGCTCCTCGGCCACGACGGCCTGCATCGTGCTGATCGGGGAGGTCCTGCGGAAGGGCGAGGTGCCCTGCACGGCCGTGTACAGCGTCGCGCCGAGGGACCAGAGGTCGGAGGCGGGGCCGGGATCGCCTCCCCGTACCCGCTCGGGCGCCAGATAGTCGATGGAGCCGACGAGTTCACCGGTCCGGGTGATCGTCGAGTCGCCCTCGATGGCCGCGATGCCGAAGTCGGTGATCAGGACGCGCCCGTCCCGCGCCAGCAGGACGTTGCCCGGCTTGACGTCCCGGTGCAGCACCCCGGCCGCGTGGGCGGCGCGCAGGGCACCGAGGACGTGCAGCCCGATCCGGGCGGCCTCGCGCGGCTCGATCGTGCCGGCCTCCTTGGCGGCGTCGGCGAGCGAGGGGCCGTCGACGTACTGCATGACGATCCACGGCCGGTCGTCGTGTTCGAGGACGTCGTGGACGGTCACCACACCGGGGTGGGTGATGCGGGCGGCCGCCCGCGCCTCCTTCTGCGTCCGGGCGTGCAGGACGAGCCGGTCGGCCTCCGCCACGAACCGTCCGGCCGTCAGTTCCTTGACGGCCACCACCCGGTGCAGCACCTCGTCGTGCGCGCGCCAGACCTTGCCCATGCCGCCGCGCCCGATGGACTCGCCCAGCCGGTACCGACCGGCGAGCAGCAGCCCCGCCCCTGTGTCCTGAGAATGATCCACGTGCCCCCGCCCCGTTCCTTCTCGTGCCAGGTTACGGAGGGGGGTACGGACGGCGGAACCTCGGGGCGGCCATAGGAACAGCACTGTGACCGGCGGCCTGTTCGCCTCCCTCCGGTCGGCCTCCCCCCACGTGCCCGTCCACGCGCCCCTCACGTGCCGCCGCGCGACTCCTACGTGCCCGCGCGGAACGCCTTCACGGCCTCGTCGTAGATCTCCGAGACCTTCTCCCGCTCGGTGTACGGGCCGATGACCTGCACGACGTAGTAGCGGCCGCCCTCGATGAGCGCGAGGTTGCGGACGAACACCTCGCGGCCGCTGCCGTCCAGCCACCAGTAGTTGCCCGTCGCCGTCGCCGTCCTGCCGATGTCGACCCGGCGCGTGCGCTCCGCGCCGGACCAACTGGACGCCCGCCACGGATCCAGCTCGCGTTCCCTGGTGTTCTGGTACTCCAGCGGGTCCGAGCCGTTCTCGCGCACGGAGTCCCGGCCGGGGACGACGATCAGAGTGAAGTCGCCGCCGACGTAGCGAACTTGGCCGGCGTCGTTGATGGGGCTGCGCCGCCAGTCGCGCGGGACGCCGACCCGGAACCCCTCGGGGTCCTCGCGCAGGACGTACCCGGCGGCCAGCGCGGGGCCGGAGGAGGCGGCGGGCGGCGGGGCCGCCGTGGTCGACGGCGGCGTGGTGGCCGGCGGGGTGGTGGCCGGTCCGCTCGGGGCGGTGGTGCCGGGCCCCGCGGACGTGGGCGCCGACGAAGTGCCCTTGCCCGGGGCGCCGGGAGCCGCGGGCGTCTCGCCCTTGCCGGGCATGGCGAGGACCGCGTACGCGACGGCTCCGGCGAGCAGGGCGAGGATCAGGAGCAGCAGCACGAGGCCGAGCGAGCGCGGCGAACGCGACGAGCGCGGCGAGTGCGGCGAACGCCCGGCGCTGGAGGGGCGCGGGGCGCGCGGCGCGCGCGGGAGGTCGGGGGCGTGGTCGGCGTACTGCGGCAGCTCTTCGTCGAAGTCCTCGCGCGGGACCGGGCGCGGCTCCCTGGCGCGCTTCTGCCGGTGCCGACCCGCTCCGGCTCCCCCACGGCGACGGCGTACGAGATCGCCGCGACGGCGCTTGATCGGCAGCCGGGTCTCGTCGAAGGACGGGACCGGTACGACGCCGAGACCCGCCTCCGGTTCGGGCGCGGAGCGGACGAGGGAGCGCAGCCAGCCGCGCAGCTCCTCGACGTCGGGGCGCTCGGTGGGGTCCTGGCGCAGCAGGGACTCCACGACCGGGCGCAGCGGCCCGCACTCCTCCGCGAAGGCGGGCGGCTCGGCGCAGACGAGCTGGACCAGTTCGGCGGCGTTGTCCTCGGGGTAGGGGGCGTGTCCCTGGACGGACCGGTAGAGGAGCGCGCCGAGCGCCCACAGGTCGGTGGCCGGGCCGATGGGCGGGGCGAGCCGCCAGTTCTCGTGCACGGGGCCGGCCTGCTCGGGCGCCCAGCGTTCGGTGACGGCGCCGACGACCGCGATCCGGGTCTGCCGGGCGCGCTCGGCGGCGCGTCGGGTGGTGGGGCCCCGGTAGGCGGCCTCCTGCCCGTCGGGGGCGTGCGGCTGCGCGGGCACGGGGGCGCGCGGAGCCCCCTGCGGGGACGCCGCGGTGTAGCCGGCGGGCAGCGCGGGGACACCGCGGCCCTGACCGGGCAGGGCCGGGCCGCCGCCCGCGGGGATCGGCCCCGAGGCGTCCCGTGCGGCGTGCGGGCCGTCGCTCCAGTTCCCGGCCAGCTTCGGGCGCGGCGGCGGACCGGCGGCGCCGTACCCGTCGTCGTACGGCGCGTCGTCGTCATCGTCCTCGTCCGCGTCCCCGTCCTCGTCCGGGGTCTTGGACCACCACTGCGGCTCGGGCGGTCCGGCCGGAGGCCCGGGAGCGACGGGCGGCGACGGCGGTACGGTCGCGGCGGACGTCCCGGGTTCCGCGGGCGGTTCCTGCGGTGCGGGCGGTTCCTGCGGTGCGGGGCGCTGTACGGGCAGGGCGCCCGTCTCGCCGATCCGGGCGGCGGCGCGGGCGCCCGCCCGGTACGCGGCGATGGCCCCGGCGCGCGCGGCCCGCACGTCGGCGGTGGGCGCGGGGGTGGCGGGCGGCAACTCGGCCCGGGGCGTGGCGGTGCGGGGCTTCGCCGCGCGCCCGTAAGGGTCGGCCCCGTAGGGCAGGCTGCCGTACGGCTCGGGGTCGGGGTCCGGGTCGGAGTCCGGATCGGCGTCAGGGTCGGCCTCCGGCTCGGCCTCGTCGGCGCCGGCCCCGTACGTGTCCACCCCGTACGTGTCCGACCCGTACGTGTCCGACCCGTACGTGTCCGACCCGTACGTGGTGTCGTCCTCGCCCGTCTCCTCCGCGGCGTCGGCCTCCTCGTAGACCTCCGCCTCGTAGACCTCCTCGCCGTCGAACTCACCCGGCCGCGAGGCCCCGTAGGGCGGCTCGTACGGCGGCTCGTACGCCTCCGAGGCGTACGTATCAGTGGCGGCGTACTCGGCGTCCTCCGCCCACGGCTCCGCCTCCGGCACCGGCGCGTAGCCGCACAGGGCCTCCTCGGCGGCGCCGACGGCAAGGCCCGAGAGGACGACGCGGCCGTCGTCGCAGACGAGGACCGTGCGCGGGGTGATGTTCCGGTGGACCCAGCCGTGGGCGTGCAGCGCGCGCAGGGCGGTGAGGACGTCGGCGCCTATCTCGGCCGCGCGGTAGGGGTTCAGCGGGCGCTCGGCGAGGAAGGACGCCAGCGGCCTGGCGGTCACCAGTTCGCTCACTATCCACAGCGAACCGGCCTCGGCGAACACGTCGAAGACCTGGTCCAGTAAAGGGTGGTCGGGGATCTGCGCGGCGGCCTGGGCCGCCTCGATCGCCCGGCGCACGACGGGCTCGGCCGGGCGGCGGGTCGCCCCGCCGCCCGCGCGACCGTACGGCACGGCGGCGCCGTACCCGTCGTCGACGACCTCGGCGTCCACGAACTCGGGCAGCGGCACCTGACGGACCAGGACCTCCTGCCCGCTGTAGGTGTCGAAGGCACGTGTCTCGGCGTGTTCGGGACCGGCCGCGTCCCCGTCCGTCGGCGTCCGGGGCAGGCGGTAGCGGTCCGCGAGCACCCTTCCCGCGTACTCGTCCACGACGCCTCCCCACGCGTGCGCACTGTCCCCCGTGGACCCGCGGATCCCTCGGACTCTCACGATACGTGCGCCGGTCAGTCCTTGGGGCTGAACGTCGCGAACGCCGTCTCCCTCAGCGTCCGGCACTCCGCACTGTTCCACTTGCCCGATTCGCAGCTGATCATGATGGAGTAGCCGCGGTCGGCGTCGACCTTGAAGCCGCGGTTGAGGATGCGGACCCGCACGCCCTTCTGCGTGCGCTCGAACTCCCAGTCGGCGACGGTCGGGTAGCCGTTGTACGCGACCGGCTTGATGCCGATGTGCTTGTAGCCGTTGCTGGTGGCGGCGACGCCCGTCATGGCCGCCGCCCAGGCGGCCGCCGCGTCGGCCTTCGGACTGTCGTTGAAGTCGACCTGGACGCGCGGGAAGCCGCCGTTCTCGCTGAAAATGCCGCCGGAGTTGTAGCCCGCTATCGACTGGAGCCGGAAACCGGCGGGCATCGCCATGGAGAAGTGGAAGCGGTCGTTGGTGACGAGGGTGTAGCCGGTGGGCAGCTTCGCGCCGGAGCCGCCGGGCTCGCCCGACGGCGTGGTGCCGGTCTGGCCGCCCGTGGGCGTCGTACCCGTCGCACCGGTGGTGCCCGTCGTGCCCGTCGATCCGGTCGACCCGGCGTCGCCGGGCTGCGCGCCGCCCTGCTGGCCGGGGCCGCCGGGCGACTGCCCGTCGCCGCCGTTCGTACCGGAACCGCCGTCACCGCCGGTCGTGGCTCCGGCGGAGGCGGTGGTGCCGCCGCTGCCCTTGCCCTCGTTCTTGGTGCCGTCACCGCCGAGGGAGACCGCCAGGATGGTGCCGAGCACGGCGAGGACGGCCACGGCGGCGATGATCACCAGCGTGCGGCGCGGGACGACGTCGGTCAGCGGCGCGCGGGTCGGCGCCGGCCGGCCGCCGGCCCTCCCGGGCTCGGCTCCCGGCTTCGGGCGGGCCGCCTGCTGCGGCTTCTGCTCGGCCGCCTTCGCCGCCGCGGCCGCGTTCCGTACGGACTTGAGGGCGCCCCGCACGCGGTCGGTCGCCGCCTCGGGGGCCTTCTCCCGCGCGGTGACCGCGTCCGCCGGTCCCTGGGCGGGGCGGGGCGGCAGCGGGATCGCGCGGGTGACGTCGGGGGCCGGTTCGGGCGCGGCGACGGGCGCGTCGAGCACGGCCCGCAGCAGGACCCGGGCGCGGGCGTCATCGAGGCGCTGGGCCGGGTCCTTCGCGAGGAGGCCGTAGATGACCTGCTCCAGCTCGGGGCCGGCGTTCTTCGGCGGGTCGACCGGCTCGGTCATCACCGCGGTGAGGGTCGCGATGGCGGAGCCCTTGTCGTACGGCGGGCTGCCCTCGACCGCCGCGTAGAGGAGGCCGCCGAGCGACCACAGGTCGGCGGCGGGCCCGGGCTTGTGGCCGCGGGCGCGCTCCGGCGAGATGTACGAGGGGGCGCCGACGAGCATGCCGGTGGAGGTGATGGACGGGTCGCCCTCCACCTGGGCGATGCCGAAGTCGGTGAGGACGACCCGGCCGTCCTCGGCGATGAGCACGTTGGACGGCTTCACGTCGCGGTGGAGGATGCCCTCGCGGTGCGCCGACCGCAGGACGTCGAGGATGGCGAGGCCGACCTCGGCGGCGCGCCGGGGCGTGAGGACGCCGTCCTCGCGCACGGCGTCGGCGAGCGACTTGCCCTCGATGAGCTCCATGACGATCCAGGGGCGGTCGTCCTCGTCGACCACGTCGTAGACCGTCACGGCGCCGTTGTTGCGGATCCGGGCGATGGCCTTCGCCTCGCGCAGGGTCCTGGTGATGAGGCGTCGCTTCTCGTCCTCGTCGATGCTGCTGGGGAAGCGGAGCTCCTTCACGGCGACCGTGCGGCCGAGGGTCTCGTCGACGGCGCGCCAGACCGTTCCCATGCCGCCGCGGCCGAGGACCCCGTCGAGGCGGTAGCGGCCCGCGAGCAGACGGCCCTCGTTCGACGCGGGGCCGCCGGGGGCACCCTTGCGGAAGCGGTCGCCGCGGGGCGCGGTGCCGCCGTCGCCGTCGCCCGCGCCGAATCCGGCACTCCCGGTGGAGGGCTCGGTGCCGCGCAGGCGCCCGGTCGCGGTGACGTCACCGGGCCTGGCGTCCTGGGCCCCGGCCTCTGTCTCCCGCTCCGACGTCCGCTCCGGCTCCCGCTCCGGCTGCGTCGGCGGCTCAGCCTTCGCAGCGTCAGTCTTCGCGCCGTCAGCCGCCACACCGTCAGCCGCCATGCCGACAGCCTGGTTTCCGCCCACGGCCCTCACGTCGTCCCTCGCTGCAGCGTCGGCCGTCACCGCTCCGTCGTCGGACCCGCCCGACGCCTTCGACCCGGTCGGCCCGTCGGACCCCGTGTCCCGCTCCGCCTCGCGCGCGGCCGGGACCGCACCTCGGTCGCCGCCGGTCAGGGCACCCGCGGCAGCGTCCCGCCGGGGGTCCTTCGCCGTGTCCCGCGACTGCTCCGCCTCCGACATGCGTCCCCTCTGCGATCCCTGATCTTCGCCGCGTCTGCCGCTTCCCGCACGATGCGTTAACCCGCCCTGGAAGAGAGCCCATTGTCCCTCACCTCGGGACCGGCGGCGTCCCCGGGTCCGTACTCCGGGATGACGACGCCCCGGTACGGCTCCGAGGTTCCCTCAGGACACGCATCTCCGTGCGACCCCCGCACGGAATCTCCACACACCGTCTCTCCCTCCCCCCGCGGCGCCCCCGTCCGGACGTACCGTCAGATCGGCACGATGTCGGGCGCGCCCAGCCGGGCGGCGTCCGCCGTCAGGTCGTCGGGCTGCCGCTGCGACTCCCGCTCGGCCTGGACCCGCTTCTCGTAGTGCTCGACCTCCTTCTCGATCTGCTGCGCGTCCCAGCCGAGGACCGGCGCCATCAACTCGGCGCACTCCCGCGCGCTCCGCGTCCCCCGGTCGAAGGTCTCGATGGAGATGCGGGTCCGTCGGGTGAGGACGTCGTCGAGGTGGCGCGCGCCCTCGTGCGAGGCCGCGTAGACGACTTCGGCGCGGAGGTAGTCGTCGGCCGCGGCGAGCGGCTCACCGAGCCGCGGGTCCTCGGCGATCAGGGCGAGGACCTCCTCCGTCAGGGAGCCGTAGCGGTTCAGGAGATGCTCGACGCGCACCACGTGCAGGCCCGTGCGCGCGGCGATCCTGGCCCGCGCGTTCCACAGGGCCCGGTAGCCCTCGGCGCCGAGGAGCGGGGTGTCCTCGGTGACGCAGGGCGCGACGCGCTGGTCGAGGGCGTGCACCGCCTCGTCTACCGCGTCCTTGGCCATGACGCGGTACGTCGTGTACTTGCCGCCGGCCACGACGACGAGGCCCGGCACCGGGTGGGCGACGGTGTGCTCGCGGGAGAGCTTGCTGGTGGCGTCCGACTCGCCCGCGAGCAGCGGCCGCAGTCCGGCGTAGACGCCCTGCACGTCGTCCCGGGTGAGCGGGGTCGCGAGCACGCTGTTGACGTGTTCCAGGAGGTAGTCGATGTCGGCGCTGGAGGCGGCCGGGTGGGCCTTGTCGAGGTCCCACTCGGTGTCGGTGGTGCCGACGATCCAGTGCCGGCCCCAGGGGATCACGAACAGCACGGACTTCTCGGTGCGCAGGATCAGTCCGGTCGTCGAGTGGATGCGGTCCTTGGGGACGACCAGGTGGATGCCCTTGGAGGCGCGGACGTGGAACTGCCCGCGCTCGCCGATGAGGGCCTGGGTGTCGTCCGTCCACACTCCGGTGGCGTTGACGAGCTGCTTCGCCCGGATCTCGTACTCGCCGCCCGTCTCGACGTCCTGGACCCGGGCGCCGACGACCCGCTCGCCCTCGCGCAGGAAGCCGACGACACGGGCCCGGCTCGCGGCCCGCGCCCCGTAGGACGCGGCGGTGCGCACGAGGGTGGTGACGAAGCGGGCGTCGTCCATCTGGGCGTCGTAGTACTGGAGGGCGCCGACCAGGGCGTCCTTCCGCAGGCACGGGGCGACCCGCAGGGCGTGGCGCCGGGAGAGGTGCCGGTGGACGGGCAGGCCCCGGCCGTGGCCCGAGGAGACGGACATCGCGTCGTACAGCGCGACGCCCGAGCCCGCGTACAGCCGCTCCCAGCCCTTGTGCTGGAGGGGGTAGAGGAACGGCACGGGCTTCACCAGGTGGGGTGCGAGCCGCTCCAGGAGCAGTCCGCGCTCCTTCAGCGCCTCCCGTACGAGCGCGAAGTCGAGCATCTCCAGGTAGCGCAGGCCGCCGTGGATCAGCTTGCTGGACCGGCTCGACGTGCCGGAGGCCCAGTCGCGGGCCTCGACGATGCCGGTGGAGAGTCCTCTCGTGGCGGCGTCGAGGGCCGTGCCCGCGCCGACCACCCCCGCGCCGACCACCAGCACGTCGAGCTCGCGCTCGGCCATGGCCGCCAACGCCTCGACGCGCTCGGCGGGTCCCAGTGTCGCTGTCCTCACGGCTGTCGCCTCCTGTCGCCCCCGTCTGTCCCGCTGCAGAGCCGGACCCTGCCCGGCCGAACGGCAGCCCGGCCGAACCACCGAACCGCCGCACGTCCGTCCAGCCCGCGAGCCGGGCCCGTGTGGTCCGGCTCACAGCTCGATTCTGGCCCGCCTCCGCGACTTCAGCCACCGCCTCTCCCCCAGCCTGTGGATAACACTCGGCGACCTTCGGCCCCGTAATGCCACATATCGGTCATATTTACGCCTAGTCTGACATTGCGTTCGCCCCGTTCTGTCCACCGGGCTTGCGGACCGCGTCCCCTCCGGCTAATGGGAAGGACGGCCCACCCTCCATGCCCGCTGATCTCGCCGTCATCGGCCTCGGCCACCACGGACTCCCCCTCGCCCAAGCCGCCACCGCCGCGGGCATCGCCACCGTCGGCTACGACCCCGACCCCCGCCCCGCCACCGACCTCGCCGCGGGCCGGCCCCCGGTCGACGGCTCCCTCACCGCCTCGGAGATCCGCCGGATGCTCTCCCGGGGCTTCCGCCCCACCACCGACCCCGCCGAACTCGGCCGGGTCCGCACCGCCGTCCTCTGCGCGCCCACCCCCCTCGCCCCCGACGGCACCCTCGACCTCACGGACGTGACCGCCGCCGCCACCGCCCTCGCCGCCCGGCTGCGCCCCCACACCACCGTCCTGCTCGAATCGCCCGTCCCGCCGGGCACCACCGAGGGCCTCCTGCGCGACCTGCTCGAATCGGGCTCCGGGCTGCGCGCCGGACGCGACTTCCACCTCGCGTACTCCCCCGGCCGCCTCGACCCCGGCAGCCGTACGCACGCCTTCGCGGGCACCCCCAAGGTCATCGGCGGCCTCACCCCGGCCTGCACCGAATCCGCCGCGGCGTTCTACGGCCGGCTCACCGACAAGGTGGTACGCGCGCGTGGCCCCCGCGAGGCCGAGACCGTCAAGCTCCTGGAGACCAACTTCCGGCACGTCAACATCGCCCTGGTGAACGAGATGGCGGTCCTCTGCCACGAACTCGGCGTGGACCTCTGGGACGTCATCCGCTGCGCCGAGACCAAGCCCTTCGGCTTCCAGGCCTTCCGGCCCGGCCCCGGTGTCGGCGGCCACGGCGTCCCCGTCGACTTCGTCGGCGCCCACCGCCCGCTCCGTCTCGTCGAACTCGCCGGCCAGGTCAACGAACGCATGCCGCAGTACGTCGTCCAGCGCGCCGCCGCCCTCCTCAACGAGCACGGCAAGTCGGCCCGCGGCGCCCGCGTCCTGCTGCTCGGGATCACCTACAAGCCGGACCTCGCCGACCGGCAGAACTCCCCCGCCGACGAGATCGCCCGCAGGCTGATGGACCTCGGCGCGGCCGTCAGCTACCACGACCCGCACGTCCCCGACTGGCGCGTCCGCGACCTCCCCGTCCCCCGCGCCGACTCCCTCTACGAGGCCGCCGCGCACGCCGACCTGACGGTCCTGCTCCAGCACCACCGCACGTACGACCTCCAGGGCCTCTCCGTGAAGGCCCAGCTCCTCCTCGACACCCGGGGCGTCACCCCCGCAGGCGCCGCCCACCGCCTCTGAGGAACCGCCCCAGAGGAACCGCCGCCGCGCGGCATCCGCCTCCGGGTACGAAAAGGGGCCCCGCACCGTCCGGTGCGGGGCCCCTCCGACGCGTACGGGTGGTCAGCGCTTGTGCTGCGCGTCCGCGACCGTCACCTCGACGCGCTGGAACTCCTTGAGCTCGCTGTAGCCCGTGGTGGCCATCGCGCGGCGCAGGGCGCCGAAGAAGTTCATCGAGCCGTCCGGGGTGTGCGAGGGCCCGGCGAGGATCTCCTCGGTGGTGCCGACGATGCCCAGGTCGACCAGCTTGCCGCGCGGCACGTCCTCGTGGACGGCCTCCATGCCCCAGTGGTGGCCCTTGCCGGGCGCGTCCGTCGCGCGCGCCAGCGGGGAGCCGATCATGACCGCGTCGGCACCGCAGGCGATCGCCTTCGGCAGGTCACCGGACCAGCCGACACCGCCGTCCGCGATGACGTGCACGTACCGGCCGCCGGACTCGTCCATGTAGTCGCGACGGGCCGCGGCCACGTCGGCGACGGCGGTCGCCATCGGGACCTGGATGCCCAGGACGTTGCGGGTGGTGTGCGCGGCGCCGCCGCCGAAGCCGACCAGGACGCCCGCCGCGCCGGTGCGCATCAGGTGCAGGGCCGCGGTGTAGGTGGCGCAGCCGCCGACGATGACCGGCACGTCCAGCTCGTAGATGAACTGCTTGAGGTTGAGCGGCTCGGCCGCGCCGGAGACGTGCTCGGCGGAGACCGTCGTGCCGCGGATGACGAAGATGTCCACGCCGGCGTCGACGACGGCCTTGGAGAACTGCGCGGTGCGCTGCGGGGAGAGCGCGGCGGCGGTGACGACGCCGGAGTCGCGCACCTCCTTGATGCGCTGCCCGATCAGCTCCTCCTTGATCGGAGCCGCGTAGATCTCCTGCAGACGGCGGGTCGCGGTGGCCTCGTCCAGCTCGGCGATCTCGTCGAGCAGCGGCTGCGGGTCCTCGTACCGGGTCCACAGGCCCTCGAGGTTGAGGACGCCGAGGCCGCCGAGCTCGCCGATGCGGATGGCGGTCTGCGGCGAGACGACCGAGTCCATGGGGGCGGCCAGGAAGGGCAGCTCGAAGCGGTAGGCGTCGATCTGCCAGGCGATCGAGACCTCCTTCGGGTCCCGGGTGCGCCGGCTCGGTACGACGGCGATGTCGTCGAACGCGTACGCCCTGCGGCCGCGCTTGCCGCGCCCGATCTCGATCTCAGTCACGATGTGTGGCCTTTCCCTCTATGTCTGCGCCTACCAGTATCCCCGACACACGCGCGGGGGGCGGCTCCGGCCACATGCCGGAACCGCCCCCTCCGTCGCGCGCTGTTACTTCCTGCTGTAGTTCGGCGCCTCGACCGTCATCTGGATGTCGTGCGGGTGGCTCTCCTTGAGGCCCGCGGACGTGATCCGGACGAACCGGCCCTTCGACTCCATCTCCTCGATGGTGGCGGCGCCCACGTAGCCCATCGTCTGGCGCAGGCCGCCGACGAGCTGGTGGACGACGGAGGCGAGCGGGCCGCGGTACGGCACCTGGCCCTCGATGCCCTCGGGCACGAGCTTGTCGTCGGAGGTGACCTCGGCCTGGAAGTAGCGGTCCTTCGAGTACGACTTGCCCTGGCCGCGGGACTGCATGGCGCCGAGCGAGCCCATGCCGCGGTACGACTTGAACTGCTTGCCGTTGATGAAGAGCAGCTCGCCGGGGGACTCCTCGCAGCCCGCGAGGAGGCTGCCGAGCATCACGGTGTCGGCGCCGGCGGCGAGCGCCTTGCCGATGTCGCCGGAGTACTGCAGGCCGCCGTCGCCGATCAGCGGGACGCCCGCGGCACGGGCCGCGAGGCCGGCCTCGTAGATCGCGGTGACCTGCGGGACGCCGATGCCGGCGACCACGCGGGTGGTGCAGATGGAGCCGGGGCCGACGCCGACCTTGATGCCGTCGACACCGGCGTCGATCATCGCCTGCGCGCCGTCGCGGGTGGCGACGTTGCCGCCGATCACGTCGACGTTCACGCTGGACTTGATCTTCGCCATCCAGCTCAGGGCGTTGCTGTTGTGGCCGTGCGAGGTGTCGACGATCAGGAAGTCGACGCCCACGGCGGCGAGCGCCTGGGCCCGCTCCAGCGCCTCGGGGCTGGCGCCGACGGCGGCACCGACGAGCAGACGGCCCTCGGAGTCCTTGGCGGCGTTCGGGTACTTCTCCGCCTTGACGAAGTCCTTGACGGTGATGAGGCCCTTGAGCACGCCCTCGTCGTCGACGAGCGGCAGCTTCTCGATCTTGTGGCGGCGCAGCAGCTCCATGGCGTCGACGCCGGAGATGCCGACCTTGCCGGTGACCAGCGGCATCGGCGTCATGACCTCGCGGACCTGACGGCTGCGGTCGCTCTCGAACGCCATGTCGCGGTTGGTCACGATGCCGAGGAGCTTGCCGTCGGGGGCGGTGACCGGGACGCCGCTGATGCGGAACTTGGCGCAGAGGGCGTCGGCCTCGGCGAGGGTCGCCTCCGGGTGGACCGTGATCGGGTCGGTCACCATGCCGGACTCGGAGCGCTTGACGAGGTCCACCTGGTTGACCTGGTCCTCGACGGAGAGGTTCCGGTGGAGGACGCCGACGCCGCCCAGACGGGCCATGGCGATCGCCATGCGGGACTCGGTCACCTTGTCCATCGCGGCGGAGAGCAGCGGGATGTTGACCCGGACGTTGCGAGAGATGCGGGACGAGGTGTCGACCGCGTTGGGGAGCACCTCGGAGGCTCCCGGCAGCAGCAGCACGTCGTCGTAGGTCAGCCCGAGTGTCGCGAATTTCTCGGGCACTCCGTCGACGTTGGCAGTCATGACACCTTCCCAAATGGCCTTGATCGGTGCGGGATGTCCATGCTAACGGGCCGGAGCGGTGTCTCATTCCACGATCAAGATCCGCGGGAAGCTTTGGACGTTCGCACGTGTACGAAAGGGACGGCGGGGCCCGGTGAGCCTTACTGCTCGGCCAGGGCCCGCAGCCGGCTCAGCGCGCGGTGCTGCGCGACCCGGACGGCCCCGGGGGACATCCCGAGCATCTGGCCGGTCTCCTCGGCCGTCAGCCCGACGGCGACGCGCAGGACGAGGAGTTCGCGCTGGTTCTCCGGGAGGTTGGCGAGCAGCTTCTTGGCCCATTCGGCGTCGTCGCTGAGGAGCGCCCGCTCCTCGGGGCCGAGGGAGTCGTCGGGCCGCTCGGGCATCTCGTCGGAGGGGACGGCCGTGGAGCCGGGGTGCCGCATGGCGGCGCGCTGGAGGTCGGCGACCTTGTGTCCGGCGATGGCGAAGACGAAGGCCTCGAAGGGTCTGCCGGTGTCCTTGTAGCGGGGCAGGGCCATGAGGACGGCGACGCAGACCTCCTGGGCGAGGTCCTCGACGAAGTGGCGGGCGTCGCCCGGCAGCCGGTTCAGTCGCGTGCGGCAGTACCGCAGGGCGAGCGGGTGCACGCGGGCGAGCAGGTCGTGCGTGGCCTGTGCGTCGCCCTCGACCGCGCGGTGGACGAGCGCGCCGATCTCCCCCTGCCCGGCAGGCATGGGGGGACCCGCGGTCTCGTCGTCGCGCATCGCTCCATGGTGCCCCGACGCCTGTTGGTTCGCGGCACCGCGTCCGTTGTTGTGCACCGAAGCGTTATGAGCAGGTGCGCCGGGATTCATCTCTGGCGCCCTCCCCTTCCGCTCGATCGACTCGTCCCCGAGGAACTCCACACCTCAAGGATGCGGCATCGGGCCGGGAAGTGACACAAGCCCGCCCCGTCCGCCCCTCGGCGGACGGGGGTACGGACGGGGAGGCGGCCGGTGGCCTGCGCTTCAGCGGACCAGGCCCCAGCGGAAACCGAGCGCGACGGCGTGGGCGCGGTCGGAGGCGCCGAGCTTCTTGAACAGGCGCCGGGCGTGGGTCTTGACCGTGTCCTCGGAGAGGAACAGCTCGCGCCCGATCTCGGCGTTGGACCGGCCGTGGCTCATGCCTTCGAGGACCTGGATCTCGCGCGCGGTGAGGGTGGGCGCGGCGCCCATCTCGGCCGACCGGAGGCGGCGCGGGGCGAGCCGCCAGGTCGGGTCGGCGAGCGCCTGGGTGACGGTGGCCCGCAGCTCGGCGCGCGAGGCGTCCTTGTGCAGATAGCCACGGGCACCGGCGGCGACCGCGAGGGCGACGCCGTCGAGGTCCTCGGCGACGGTGAGCATGATGATCCGGGCGCCGGGATCGGCGGAGAGCAGTCGGCGTACGGTCTCGACGCCGCCGAGGCCGGGCATGCGGACGTCCATGAGGATGAGGTCCGAGCGGTCCGCGCCCCAGCGGCGGAGGACTTCCTCGCCGTTGGCCGCGGTGGTCACGCGCTCGACGCCGGGCACGGTCGCGACCGCGCGGCGAAGCGCCTCTCGGGCAAGCGGGGAGTCGTCGCAGACGAGGACGGACGTCATGACTGACCTCCGCGGCTCTCGCAGCTGTTGCGCGTCACCTTGAGCCTCCAGGGCTGTACGTATCGTCACCTGTGCGGTTGACGCTCCCGGACACCTGCCCGAGCGCTTCTTCCTTCAACCGCCTCCGCACTCTCAACGACGGTCACCCGAAAGAGTTACGGGTCGGACGCGGGCCTTCGGCACTCTACGTGAGGGCTCGTGCGCGGAGGAGAGCGACGCGGGGGCATCCGCCCTCTGTCCGAAAGCCATGCCCCATTTAGCGGGTTTTCTTCCCTTTTCGCAGTGTCTGTGGCTAGATTCGCAATGAGTCATATTTACATCTACTGCGACAGTAGTTGTACTGCCGTGACCCGTAGGGGCCCGAGGAACCCCTCGATCAGCCATCCACCCGCCCACCTATCCGTTCTTCACGGTTTCAAGGGGACAAGCGCAATGGCAGATTTCTCCCGCCTTCCCGGACCCAACGCCGATCTGTGGGACTGGCAACTGCTCGCGGCCTGCCGCGGGGTCGACAGCTCCCTGTTCTTCCACCCCGAGGGAGAGCGCGGCGCGGCACGGAGTGCGCGTGAGAACTCGGCGAAAGAGGTCTGCATGCGGTGCCCGGTGCGCGCGGAGTGCGCGGCACACGCACTCGCCGTGCGGGAGCCCTACGGCGTCTGGGGCGGCCTCACCGAGGACGAACGCGAAGAGCTCATGGGACGAGCGCGCAACCGCCTGATCACGGCGGCACCCTCGACCACGGCGCCCGGGGCGTCCGGGGCGTCGACCATGGGCCGACCGATTGCGGGGCGCACCTGAAGGAACGTTTCTCCACGTCCCCGACCCCCTGTCGGACCGGAACCACGCGCGCGTGAGCGCGCCCCGGGGCCGGTGAGGCCCGTACGGCCGCCACGCGCGCGTGCGGCTGAGCCGGCGCGCGGTCGGGTACGCCGCAGGGAGGTACGCCGCTAGCCGCGCGTGGCCGCGCGGGTGAGCTCGTCGAGCGTGGCCGCGACCGCGGGAACCTGCGCGAGGTCCGGCAGGGTGAGCGCCACGATCTCGCGCTCCACGGCGGGCTCCACCGCCACGGTCCTGGCCCCCTTGGGCCGTACGGACTCGATGGCGAGCTCCGGCAGGACGGCCACGCCCAGACCCGCGCCCACGAGGCCCACGACCGCGGGGTAGTCGTCGGTGGCGAAGTCGATGCGCGGGGTGAAGCCGGCCTCCTCGCAGACGTCCACGAGCTGGCGGCGGCAGCGCGGGCAGCCCGCGATCCAGGATTCCTCGGCGAGTTCGCCGATGCCCACCGACTGCGCGCCGGCGAGCCGGTGCCCCTCGGGGACCAGGCCGACGAGCCGGTCGGCGAGGAGCGGGCGGACGACGAGGTCGTCCCATTCGGCCTGCCCCGCCCCGTACCGGAAGGCGAGGGCCACGTCGCAGTCGCCCTCGCGCAGCATCTCGATCGAGCGCGGCGGCTCGGCCTCGACGAGCGAGACCCGGGTGCCGGGGTGGGCGGCGCGGAGGGCGGCGAGCGCGGTGGGCACGAGGGTGGAGCTGCCGCTCGGGAACGAGACGAGCCGGACGCGGCCGGCCCGGAGCCCGGCGATGGCGGCGACCTCCTCCTCGGCGGCGGTGAGGCCCGCGAGGATGCCGGACGCGTGGCGGACGAGGACCTCGCCCGCCTGGGTGAGGCGCATCTCGCGGCCGGTGCGGATGAGCAGCGGGGTGCCGGCCGAGGTCTCCAGGGCCTTCATCTGCTGGCTGACGGCCGGCTGGGTGCAGCCGAGTTCGCGCGCGGCGGCGGAGAAGGAGCCGGTGGCGGCGACGGCGCGCAGGACGCGGAGGTGGCGTGCCTCGATCATGGTTCGAGCATAAGCGATTCTTGGACGCTTCGGGAGAAAATCCATGACAACTTTGAGACCGGGTGCTTAGGCTGCCGCCATGAAGCTTCTGTCGCTGAACCTCGGCCGCCCCACGTTCTCCGAGCACACGGATCAGGCCGACGGTCTGACCGGCATCGACAAGCAGCCGGTCGAGGGACCCGTACGGGTGACCGCGCCGGGCCCGAAGGGCGTCGGCGGCAGTGGCCTCGCCGGTGACGCCATATGCGAGCTGCGACACCACGGCGGGAACGACCAGGCCGTCTACGCGTACGCGCGCGAGGACCTGGACGCCTGGGAGCGGGTCCTCGGCCGCACCGTCCGCAACGGCGGCTTCGGCGAGAACCTCACCACCGTCGGCGTCGACGTGAACGGCGCCCGGATCGGCGAGCGCTGGCGGATCGGCGGCGACCTGGTCCTGGAGGTCTCCTCCGCCCGGATCCCGTGCCGCACCTTCCAGGGGCACCTGGGCGAGAAGGGCTGGGTCAGGCGGTTCACGCAGGAGGGCGCGCCGGGCGCCTACCTCCGGGTCGTCGAGCCGGGCGAGATCCGGCCGGGCGACGCGATCGAGGTGCTGCACCGGCCCGACCACGAGGTCACCGTCGCCTTCCTGTTCCGGGCCGTGACGACGCAACGGCCGCTGCTGCCGCGGCTGCTGGCGGCCGGGGACGCGCTGCACCCCGAGGAGGCCCGGCAGGCGCGGGAGTACGTGGCGAAGTACGGCGCGGGGGTCAGCGGCGGCCGGTGACCGGAGGTGGCACTACCGTTCCGGGCATGACGACTGCACTGATCACAGGCGCCACCGCGGGCATCGGGGCCGCCTTCGCACGGAGACTGGCGGCGGACGGGCACGACGTCGTGCTCGTGGCGCGGGACGTGAAGCGGCTGCGGGAGCAGGCGACCGAACTGCACGACCGGCACGGCGTGGAGGCCGAGGTCCTCGCCGCGGACCTGTCCGAGGAGGCGGGGATCGCGGCCGTCGAGGCACGGCTCTCCGACCGGAGGCATCCGGTCGACCTGCTCGTGAACAACGCCGGCTTCGGCAACAAGGGCCGCTTCCTCGAGGTCTCCATGGCCGACGAGCTGAAGATGCTGACCGTGCACTGCGAGGCCGTGCTGCGGCTGACCTCGGCCGCCGTGGCCGGGATGAGGGACCGCGGCCGCGGCGGCGTGGTGAACGTGGCCTCCGTCGCCGCGTTCGTGCCGCGCGGCACCTACGGGGCGTCCAAGGCCTGGGTCGTGCAGTTCACCCAGGGCGTGGCCCGTGACCTCGCGGGCAGCGGGGTGCGGCTGATGGCGCTCTGCCCCGGCTTCGTACGGACCGAGTTCCACGAGCGGGCCGGAATGGGCACGGACAACATCCCGGGCTGGATGTGGCTCGACGCGGACAAGCTGGTGACGGCGGCCCTGACCGACCTGCGGCGCGGGAAGTCGGTGTCGATCCCGGACCCCCGCTACAAGGCCCTCATGGGCGTGGTGAAGCTGGCGCCGCGCAGCCTGCTCGGTGGTGTCTCCTCCAAGGCGGGCCGCACGTACGGGCCGAACTAGGGGCGCGGGCCCCCGTCTCCGGCCGGGCTTCCTCCGGCCGGGACCGGGACGTCGAGGTCCAGCCGGGCGGCCGTGCCGTCGTCCCAGGTGACGGTGAGCGCCCGGGTGCCGGTGACGCGGACGTCCGCGAGGGCGGCCACGGGGGCCGGTCCGGGCTCGTCGGTGAGGGAGGCGAGGGCGACGAAGAGGGTCTCGGGCCCGCTGGTGGCGCCGTGGAGCGCGAGGGTGCGGCTGCCGGGGCCCTGGAGGGTCTCGCCGATGGGGAGTTCCGTGGTGCCGGGGTCGTAGCCGTGGACCGGGTGGAGCTGGGCGACGGGCCCGTCGGGGGTGGTGGCCCAGCCCGTCTGCCGTACGGGGGTCCCCTCCGGGGCGCCCAGGACGAGGTGGGCGCGCAGCTCCGCGCGGCCGTGGACGAGGGTGGCGGAGAGGACCCGGACGCCGGGGAGCGGGTCGTGCAGGGAGAGGGCCCGGTCGGGCCCGCCGCCCGTCCCCGGCGCGAACGGCGCGAACGGCGCGACCGGGACGGCGGGGCCGCGCGGGGTGGCCGCACGCGCGGTGTCTCCTCCGACGAGCAGGGCGAAGTGGTTGTCGGCGGGGGCGGATCCCGTACTGGGTCCCGTACGGGTGGAGTAGGCGTAGCGGGCGTAGCCGGGGTCGTCCTCGCCGCCGGGCGTGCTGTGCACGTGGTTGCTGCCGTGGTTGTGGAGGCGGACGAGCCCGTCGGCGACGGTGGTCTGGACGAGGAGGCCGGTCGGTCCGAGGCGCCGTACGGTGTCGGCGCGTTCGGCGGGGAGGGGTTCCTCGCGGTCGGTCCAGACGGGGTGGTCGGCGGGGAGCAGCAGGCCGAGGAAACCCTTGGACGCCCAGTAGGGGGAGCCGGGGCCTGAGTACTCCTGGACGAGCGGCGGGTACGGGCCGTGCCAGCCGAGGGTGAGCAGTCCGCGCGCGTCGCTCGCGCCGCGCTCGTGGAAGTACCGCAGGGTCCCGGAGGCGAGGCGGCGGGTGGCACCGGGGGTGAGCGGGGTGTGCCCGGTGAGGGCGCCGAGCCAGGGGGCGGCGGCCGCGGCCTGGCGGTAGATCAGGGACCGCCCGTACGGGACGGGGGCGCCGTTCGCGTCGAAGAGGTGGACGTGGTCGTCGAGGTGGGCGCGCAGGCGGGGCCCGTAGCGGTCGAGGAGGTCCCGGTCGTCGGCGAGGTGGGCGTGGAGGACCGGGTAGAAGTGCAGGGCCCAGGCGTTGTAGTGGTCGAAGGCGCGGTTGTCGCCGTCGCTGTACCAGCCCTCGCCGAGGTACCAGTCCTCGACGCGGGCGAGGGAGCGGTCGACGGTGGCGGCGGCGCGGTCGGTCTCGACGCCGGCGTCCTGGAGGAAGCCGGCGACGGTGAGGCCGAAGAGCCACCAGTTGTTGTCGACGGGCGAGGGGCCGAGGGCGGGGAGGAGCCAGTCGACGAGGTGGTGGCGGGTGCGGTCGTCGAGCCGGTCCCAGAGCCAGGGGCGGGTGAGGCGCAGGCCGAGGGCGACGGAGGCGGCCTCGACGATCGCCTGGCGGGTGTCGGTGGTGCGGGGCCAGGCGTCGGGGTCGTCCCCTCCGGGGCGGCCGTCGGCCCCGGGGTGGGCGGTGCCGGAGGCGAGGCCCTCGGCGTACCGGTCGAGGTGGCCGAGGGGGTCCTCGCCCGCCGCCCCCGCGACGCGGAGCGCGGCGAGCAGAAACGTCCGGGCGAAGCCTTCAAGGCCGTCGGAGCGGCGGCCGGACCAGCTGGGGCGGGGGCCGGGCAGGTCGATGCGGCCGTGGCCCGGGGAGGCGTACGGCCGGACGGCGAGGAGCAGCCGGTCGGCCTCGGCCTCCCAGTGGTCCCGGGTCCAGCCGGTGTACGGGCTTCGCTCACGGTTCTCGGGTGGCGTGGGCATGATGCTCCAGGGGCTCCGGGGTGCTGCGTCGCCCGGAATCCTGGACAGGCTCCGATCGAACGTCAAGAGATTCGGAGCGAATGATCGAAACTCCCATCGTTCGATCAATTTGAACTAAGGTCGGAGCACACCGCCTGGTGCTCCTGGCACCACCACCACCGCGAGGGGGAACCGCACGTGCGCGAGAGTGCCGCCGAACGACACGACCGACTGCTGGCCCTGGTCCGCGAGCGCGGCACGGCCCGCGTCTCCGACCTGGCCGGACTCCTCGGGGTCTCCCCCGTCACCGCCCGCCGGGACGTCGAGGCGCTGGCCGGCAAGGGGCTGCTGGACCGGGTGCACGGCCAGGTCTCCTGGCCCCGGCTCCTCCCGGGGCAGGCCTGGGCCGCGGGCGAGGGCCCGCGCGCCGACGGCCTGGTCCTCGGCCTGCTCGCGCCCTCCGCCACGTACTACTTCGCCGAGGTCATCCGCGGGGCCCACGAGGCGGCGGCCCGCGCCGGGGCGCGGCTCGTGCTGCGCGTCTCCGACTACCGGCCGGAGGAGGACCGGGCCCGCACCGAGGGGCTGCTCGCGGCGGGCGCCGAGGGCGTGCTGGTCGCGCCCGGCTGGCGCGGCCCCGAGGACCGGCTCGCCTACGGCGACTGGCTCGCCGAACTCCCGGTACCGGCCGTGCTCCTGGAGCGGCGGGCCGAGCCGGGCAGCCCGCTCGACGGCCTCGACCGGGTCGCGTCGGACCACGCCCACGGCGTGCTCCTCGCCCTGCGCCACCTTCTGGGGCTCGGCCACGCGACCCCGCTGCTGGTGGCGCGCCGGGACTCGCCGACCGCCCTCGCGGTGCGCGCCGGGTACGCGGAGGCGCTGGGGACCCTGGGCCTGAAGGAGCCGCGGCCCGTCATCGACTCCGTACCGGCGGAGGCGGACCCGGCGGGGTTCGAGCGGGCGGTGCGGGCGGTGCACGAGGCGGTGACGGCCGGGCTCGCGAGCGCGGCCCTGGTCCACAACGACGTGGACGCGATCGAGCTCGTGCAGCGGCTCGGCGAGCTGGGCGTGCGGGTGCCGCAGGACCTCGCCGTGATCGCGTACGACGACGAGGTCGCGGCCCTCGCCGACATCCCGCTGACGGCGGTGGCCCCGCCGAAGCGGCAGGTGGGCAGGCACGCCACGGAGCTGCTGGTGGAGCGGCTGGTGGAGGCTCCGGAGGAGGACGCGGCCCGCCGCCATCTGAGCCTGCTGCCGAGGCTGCGGGTGCGGGCGTCCTGCGGCGCCGCGGAGGCCTGAGCGGGAAGCCCCCGCGGGGCGCGGTTCGGACGGAGACCGGTCACGCAGGCGGCGGCCTCCGAGACCTGATCGTTCTGTTCTTATTTCGATCAATCAATCTTTCGCTCTTGACTTCGGTCATGAACGGTCACAGGATCACGGCCATCCCCGTCCACGCCGCCGATCAGGAGCCGTGCCGTGAGCCTCAGTCGGAGCAGAACGTCCCTCGCCATAGTCGGCACCGCCACCGCCCTCGCCGTCCTCACGGCCTGCGGCGGCGGCGGTGACGCCACCGCGGACAAGCCGAACGGCCCCGTGACCCTCACCTTCTGGGGCTGGGCCAAGGGCACCAAGGACGTCGTCGACGCCTTCAACGCCTCCCACACCGACATCAAGGTGACCTTCGAGGAGATCCCCTCCGGCACCGCCGGCGGCTACGCGAAGATCTCCAACGCCGTGAAGGCGGGCAACGCCCCCGACCTCGTCTCCATCGAGTACTCCTCGCTCCCGGAGTTCGTCAGCTCCGGCGCCCTCCAGGACATCGGCGACCAGTTCACAGAGGCCGACCGCGCGGGGCTCCTCCCGCAGTCCGTCGAACTCACCACCCTCGGCGGCAAGAACTGGGCCGTCCCCTTCGACGCCGCACCGCAGGCCTTCTTCTACCGCAAGGACCTCTTCGCGAAGTACGGGGTCGAGGTCCCCGCCACCTGGGACGCCTTCAAGAAGGCCGCCGAGCAGGTCAAGAAGGCCGACGCGAAGGTCCGCATCGCCACCTTCTTCCCCGACGACCCGACCACCTTCGAGGCGATGGCCTGGCAGGCCGGCGCCCAGTGGTTCAAGGCCGAGAACGACACCTGGAAGATCAACACCACCGACCCGGCCACCAGCAAGGTCGCCGCCTACTGGCAGGGCCTCGTCGACGCCGACCTCGTCCACAAGAACGCCTCCTTCAGCCCCGAGTGGACCGGCTCCCTCAAGAACGGCACCACCATCGGCTACCTCGGCGCCTCCTGGGGCGCGGGCGTCCTCAAGGGCACCCTGCCCGAGCAGAGCGGCAAGTGGGCCGTCGCCCCCATGCCCAGCTGGGACGGCAAGCCCGCCAGCGGCATGCTCGGCGGCACCTCCTTCGCCGTCACCAAGGACAGCGGGAAGAAGGAGGCGGCCGTCGCCTTCGCCAAGTGGATGTCCACCACCG
Source organism: Streptomyces sp. NPDC003327 (assembly GCF_053589515.1). Taxonomy (NCBI): domain Bacteria; kingdom Bacillati; phylum Actinomycetota; class Actinomycetes; order Kitasatosporales; family Streptomycetaceae; genus Streptomyces; species Streptomyces sp. NPDC003327. Next base: position 167,774 of record NZ_JBSFSA010000005.1, read on the forward strand.
AGGCGGGCGTCAAGGCCCGCATCTCCTCCGGCACCTCCAGCGCCTTCCCCGCCGCCACCGCCCTGCGCCCGGTCGCCAAGAAGGCCTTCGACGCCGGCTTCTACGGCGGCCAGGACATCTACGCCCTCTTCGAGGCCTCCGGCGCCTCCATCAACCCCAACTGGGCCTGGGGACCCACCACCGGCACCACCAACACCGCCATCAAGGACCGCTTCGGCGCCGTCGCCCCCGGCGGCCCCACCATCACCGACGCGATCAAGGCCGGCCACGACGCCACCGTCGCCGAACTCACCAAGCGCGGCCTGAAGGTCGAGGGCTGACCGCATGAAGGCCCGCACCCGCGCCGCCGCGACCCTGCTGACCCCCTTCTTCGTGCTGTTCACCGCCGTGATGGTGCTGCCGATCGGATACGCGGTCTGGCTCAGCCTCTTCACCGAGAAACAGTCCGGACTGGGCTTCGGTGGCACCGAGACGGTCTTCACCGGCCTCGACAACTACACCGCGGCGCTGGGTGACCGGGCCTTCCGCGAGGGCTTCGGCGTCCTGCTCGGATACTGCCTGCTCTACATCCCGCTGCTGCTCGCCGGCGCCCTCGGCCTCGCCCTCCTCCTCGACTCCGCGCTCGCCCGCGCCCGCCGCTTCTTCCAGCTCGCGCTCTTCCTGCCGCACGCCGTCCCCGGCATCATCGCCGCGCTGATCTGGGTCTACCTCTACACCCCCCAGCTCAGCCCGGTCGTCAAGGCGATGGAGGCGGGCGGGATCGGCTTCGACTTCTTCTCCCCCGAAGGCGCCCTGCCCTCCGTCGTCAACATCGCCCTGTGGGAATGGCTCGGCTACAACATGGTCATCTTCTACGCCGCCCTCCAGGCCATCGACCGGTCCGTCCTCGAAGCTGCCACCGTCGACGGGGCGAGCGCCTGGCGCGTCGCCCTCTCCATCAAGGTCCCGCTCATCAAGGCCTCGCTCGCGATGGTCGGCCTCTTCACGATCATCGGCTCCCTCCAGCTCTTCACCGAGCCGCTGATCCTCAACAAGGGCACCGGCTCCGCCGTCACCTCCACCTGGACGCCGAACATGTACGCCTACACCGCGGCCTTCGACCGCAACGACTACGGGCTCGCCGCCGCGGCCTCCGTCCTCCTGGCCCTGACGGCGGCCCTGCTCTCCTTCGCGGTCACCCGCCTCACCGGCCGCAGGAAGGAGAGGACGGCATGAGCCCCCGCCCCCGCACCCCGTCCCGCTGGCTCTCGCAGACGGCCGTCAACGGCGGCCTCGTCCTCGCCACCGTCTACATGCTCTTCCCGCTGGTCTGGCTGGTCACCGCCGCCACCAAGGACGCCGGCGGCCTCCTCGCCGGAAACGCCTTCTCCTTCGAGGGCTTCGACCTCGGCGGCAACCTCTCCCGCCTCGCCGCGTACAACGACGGCGTCTACTTCCAGTGGTACCTCAACAGCCTCCTCTACGCGGGCGTCGGCGCCCTCGCCTGCTCCCTGATCAGCGTCGCCGCCGGATACGCCTTCCACGTCTACGACTTCCGCGGCAAGGAGAAGCTCTTCGGCCTCGTCCTCATGGGCGTGCTCGTCCCCACCACCGCGCTCGCCCTGCCGATGTACCTCCTCGCCAGCGAGGTCGGCATCGTCAACACCTACTGGGCCGTCCTGATCCCGGTCCTGGTCAACCCCTTCGGGGTCTACCTCTCCCGGGTCTTCTGCGCCGGCTACATCCCCGACGAGGCCCTGGAGGCCGCCCGCATCGACGGGGCGGGCGAACTCCGCGCCTTCTGGTCCATCGGTCTGCGGATGGTCATGCCGGGCTTCGTGACCGTCTTCCTCTTCCAGTTCACCGCCGTCTGGAACAACTTCTTCCTCCCCCTGGTGATGCTCTCGGACCAGAAGCTCTTCCCGCTGAGCCTCGGCCTGTACGCGTGGAACAGCAACGCCCACGCCGAACCCGACTACTACCCCCTCGTCGTCACCGGATCGCTGCTCGCCGTCGTCCCCCTCGTCGTCGCCTTCGTCTCCCTCCAGCGCCACTGGAAGGCGGGTCTGACCGCCGGCAGCGTCAAGTGAGGAGCACACGTCCCACGATGCACCCCGCCACTGACAACCGTCCCGCCCTCCTCCTCGCGATGGGCCGGGGGGTCGACGCCCGCCTCTTCACCGAGGACCACCGCGCCCGGCTCGCCGCGCTCGCCCGCACCGACCCGTACCTGGTCGCCCACGACCTGACCGACCCGGACCCCCGGACCGCCGCCGCCCTCGCCGAGGCCGAACTCCTCGTCACCTGCTGGGGCACGACCCCGCTCACCGCCGCCGTCCTCGACCGCGCACCCCGCCTGCGGGCCGTCGTCCACGCCGCCGGCTCCGTCAAGCACCACATCACCGACGCCTGCTGGGACCGCGGCCTCCGCGTCACCACGGCCGCCACCGCCAACGCGCTCCCGGTCGCCGAGTACACCCTCGCCGCCGTGCTCTTCGCCGGAAAGCAGGTGCTGCGCTCCGCCCAGCGGTACGCCGAACTCCGCACCGGCCACGCCTGGATCGCCGAGTCCGCCGCCTGGGGCAACCACCGCCGCACGGTCGGCATCGTCGGCGCCTCCCGCATCGGCCGCCGGGTGATCGAACTCCTCCGCCCCTTCGACTTCGAGGTCCTCCTTTACGACCCGTACGTGGCGACGCCCCCGCCCGGCGTGGAGCTGACCGGCCTCGACGAACTCTGCGCCCGCAGCACGATCGTCTCCGTGCACGCGCCCCAGCTCCCCTCCACGTACCGGATGATCGGCGCCGCCCAGCTCGCCGCCATGCCGGACGGCACCACCCTCATCAACACCTCGCGCGGCTCGCTCGTCGACGAGCCCGCGCTCCTCCCCCACCTGCTGTCGGGCCGCCTCCACGCCGTCCTCGACGTCACGGACCCCGACCTGCCGCCCCCCGACTCCCCGCTCTACGACCTCCCGAACGTCCTCCTCACCCCGCACGTCGCCGGCTCCCTCGGCAACGAACTGCACCGCATGGCGGACCAGGCCCTGGAGGAGGTGGAACGGTACGTCCGCGGCGCCCCCTTCGCGGAGGAGGTCCGGGCGACGGACCTCCAGCGCTCGGCGTAGGGCGCCCGGAGCTCAGGGGCGGGGCGACGGCACCGGCGCGCACGCCTCGCAGACGAGGGCGGCGGCCGCGGGTTCCAGGAACAGGACGTCCGCGAGGAGGTCCTCCAGGTTGTGGCTCCGCAGGAGCCTGGCGAGCAGCACCCGCCCGCTCGCGGGCTCGACGACCCGCACCAGCCTGCCCCAGCCGAACGGCATCCTCCCGCCCTCCGAGCCGTCCGGCAGCCCCCGCGACCGCACCTCGTCGGCCGCCGCGGCGTGCTCCCCGGCCTCGTGGAGCGCCATGACCAGGGCGATCCACACGGAGACGGTGCCGTCCTCGTCCGGGAGGGAGCGGACGAAGGCGCGGGCGCGTTCGTGCGCGCCCACCGCGACGAGTCCGCGCACGGTCTCCGTGAGGAGCCTCGACACCATCCAGTGGGACGGGTCCTCCGCCCGGGCGACGACGTCCGCGAGCAGCGCGTTCCCCGCCTCCTCGCGGCCCAGCGCGAAGAGGGCGCGCACCGCCCAGGGGACGGTCATGAAGGCGTACGGGCCGTTCTCGTACAGGGACAGCCCCTCGTCCAGGCAGGCCTCGGCCCGCTCCCTGTCCCCCGCCCGCGCGTGCGCCGCCGCGGCCGCGGTCAGGGCGCGGGCGCACTCGTGCGTCGCGGTCAGCCGCCTCGCGTACGACTCCGCTCGCGCCGGATCGCCGAAGTCCGCCGCGCCCTCGGCGAGGACGCCCCACATGCCCTCGCGCGCGGAACCCTCGAAGGTCTCCGCGACGGCGTCGGCGCGGTCGAAAAGACCCTGCTCGCAGAGCTGTTGCACCAGGGCGATCGCCGCCATGTACGTCGACGGCAGGTCCCTCAGCCGACGCAGCAGCACCCCGGCCCGCTCGAACTCGCCCAGCCGGGCCAGGGCCTCGACCGCCGAGGCCACCTCCGTCGGCAGGCCCAGCGGGGCGGTGTCGTCCTCGTCGGGACCCCCCGCCTCCCCGAGCCTGTCCTCGGCGTCGCACAGCAGAGCACGGGCCCGGTCGCCGAAGCCCTCCTTCGCCAGCGCCAGCGCCGTGTGGAAGGGATTGAGCTTCCCCGTTTGCGCCTCCGCCCTGACCCGGTCCTCCACGTCGGTGACCACCGCGACCGCGGCGGCGACGGCCTCCGCGTCGTCGGCGGGACACGCCGCCACCACCCCGCGGACCAGGGAGAACCCGCCCTCGCCGTACGGCACGTCGGGGACGAGCTCCCGTGCGCGGCGTACGTGTCCGGCGGGGGCCAGGGCCTCGACGACGACGCCCAGCGGCTGCCGCGACAGGGTCCGGAAGGGTGCCGCGCCCCGTGCGAGGGCCTCCGCCCGGTCGAACGCGCCCGCCTCCGCCAGCGCCTGCACCAGGGCTCGGAGCGCCACCTCCCGCTCCCGGTCCTCGTCGATGGACCGGGCGAGCGCCACCGCGGCGCCCAGGCCGTCGGCGTCGGCGTCGAGGTCGGAGGGGTCGGCGGCGAGCGCGGCCGCCCAGGCGGTCACGATCCCCCGCAGCGCCGCGTCTCCGGCCTCCGCGTCCCGGATCGTCCCCGCGACGGCACGGGCCCGGTCGCGGAGCCCGGCGGCCGCCAGGGCGGCGACCACCTCGCCCACGGCCCAGTCGCGCGCCTCGGGCGTGCCGCACGCCTCCGCCGCGGCCGCGGCGCGCTCGTACTCCCCGCTCTCCGCCAGCACCTCGACCACGTCGAGGAGCACCGCCGACGGGCGGACCAGCGCGTCCACCCGGTCCAGGAGCCCGTCCGCCCGCGCGTCACCGGCGCCCCGGAGGACCGACGCGACGCGGGCCAGCGGCAGGATCTCGCCCTCGGGACCGGCCTCCGCCGCGAGCCGCAGCGCCCCCTCGACGTCCCCCCGCCCCGCGCGGCAGGCCGCCGTGGTGGCCAGCAGCCGCGCCCGGGCCGTCGGGTCCCCTTCGGCCCGGCAGAGCGCCAGGGCCCGGTCGTGCTCGCCGGCCGCCGACCAGGCACGGGACACCTCGCCGAGCAGGTCCGCCCGCCGCCACGGGTCCTCCAGCCGACGCGCGGCCTCGACCGCCCGGTCGAACCGGCCGACGTGCGCCGACGCCCGCCCGACCTCCTCGAACGCCTGCTCCCGCTCGTCCCCGAAGACGTTCTCGCAGCGCGTCGCGGCCTCCAGCGCCGCCCCGAGGAGCGGGACGGCGGCGCCGCGCCGACCGGCGTCGTGGAGCTGCCGCGCCAGGTCCGCGAGCGCCCGTGCGCGCCAGTCGTCGCTGACGATGCTGCGGGCCAGGCCCTCCGCCCGGTCGTACCGGCCCAGTTTCGCCCAGGCCCACGGCAGGGCCGGCGGGATGCAGTCGCTCCGGCCCGTGAGCTCCTCGCGGGCCATGACGAGGCGCACCACCACGAGGAGGTCCGGCACGCCCGCGTCCACGAGGGCGGCCTCGGTCGCCGTGATCTCCGTCAGGGCCGTCAGGTCGCCCCCGGTCGCGGCGAGGAGCCGCTCGTGCCGCGCGCCGTCCAGGGCGCACCCCACCATCCGCTCCAGGTCACCGCCCGCGCGCAGGGAGGGGAACCAGCCACGCAGCAGGTACGCGGGAGTGCCCTCCGGCCAGCCCCGGGCGCGCCACTGCTCGGCCCAGGCGTCGACGCTCTCCCGGTACCGGCGCACCTCCCGCGGCCCGAGCATCTCCGCCGCGAGCCGCTGGAGTTCCTCGTGCGCGAGCAGGTAGGCGTCGCCGACCCGGGCGAACGTGCGTCCCGCGCTCGTCCGCAGCAGGTCCCCGACCTCGTACCGGGACTCCTCGGCCAGCTCCGCGAGGTCATCCGCGGTGAGGCCGCCGCCCGCCGCCGTGAGCAGGCCGAGCAGGTCGTACGGAAGACCGCCCGCGGCGCGCAGGTTCTTGAGCTCGCGCTCCGCCTCGGAGCGGACCGCCCGGGCGGCCGGGGACGGGGCGAGGATCCGTACGGCCGCGGGGTCCCGCAGCGGGTGGTCCTCGGGGACGTCGGGCGGGAGCGGCGGGTTGAGGCGGCCGGAGACGACGACCGGGAGGTCGTACGGGAGGAGGGCCGCGATCGAGTGGGCCTCGGGCCCCGTGGTGACGCCCCGGTCCTCGTCGAGGCCGTCGACGAGGAGGACGAGCCGTTCACCGCGCCGGGCGCAGGCGCGGGCGGCCGCGTCGTACATGCCGAGGAGGTGGGCCTCCCGCGTCGCGGGGGTGAGCAGCGCGGGCAGGCCCTGCCCGGCCAGTTCGGCGAGCTGTTCCAGGACGACGTCCACATAGGCCGTGGCGTCGTTCTGGGCGGCCCAGCGGGCGGTGACGAAGAAGGGGACGACGCGCACGCCCCGGGGCGGGTGGAGGGCGAACCAGGCCATCAGGGCCGTCTTGCCGGCCCAGGCGTCGGCCCGCCACCACAGACAGCCGCGGCCGCTCCGGGCGAAGGCGGCGAGTTCCGCCAACTCCGCTTCCCGCCCGACGAGTTCGGCCGGTGCGCGGTGGGCGATCCGCTGCCGGTAGGCCGACCGGACCGCCGGCTCCGCCCCTGCGCCGGTCCCCACCGTGTTGCCGTGGCCGATGACCACGACGCCCGCGCCGTTCTCGACGCCGATCCCCCGCTCCACGCCCTCCATGTTGCCAGGGCATTCCCCCGGCCTTTACCTAGACTGGAGGGGGACCGGAGGGTCCCACCCGGTCGGGAGGCGCCATGACCTTCACGCAGATCATCGACTTCAGGACCAGCCGGATCGACGACCTGAACCGGCTCATGGACCAGTGGATCGAGCAGACCAAGGGGAAGCGGACCGCCACCCACAGCGTCCTCGGCAAGGACCGGTCCGACGGTGCGCACCTCGTCGAGATCGTCGAGTTCCCCTCGTACGACGTGGCCATGCGGAACTCGCAGCTGCCGGAGACCGACCGGATCTTCCGGGAGATGGTCGCGCTCTGCGACGAGATGCCGACCTTCACCGATCTGGACGTCGTGCGGGACGAGCAGCTGTACAAGGCGTCCGCGCGCCGGCTCCTGGAGATGCTGGCCGGGGAGCCGGAGCTGGCGCTGCTCGACGAGGTGCTCGCGGAGGGGTACCACGATCACGATCCGACGAACGAGCAGGACGTCATCGGCATGGACGCCGTGCGGCGCGAGGTCAGGATGTGGCGGGCGGGGTTCGACTTCTCCTTCGCCGTCGACGACCAGATCGCGGAGGGCGACCGGGTCTGCACCCGCTGGACCTGGCGGGGCTCGCACAGCGGTGACTTCATGGGGCTGCAGCCCACCGGCATGGACGTGACGATGACCGGGACGGTCGTCCACCGGTTCGGGGAGGACGGGAAGATCGTCGAGGGGTGGTGGCAGTACGACCTGCTCGGCCTGATGGGGCAGCTCGGCGCCGTCGAGGCGTAGGAACGGGAGGACCGCGGGCACGGCGATCCGGCCCGCCGGCCGGAGAGCACGCCGAGGCCCGGTGCCCCCGCGACGGGGGCACCGGGCCTCAGTGGTTCAGCGAGGACGGGCCTCAGTGGGAGTGGCCGTGACCGTGGCCGTGACCGTGGTCCGCGGGCTCCTCTTCCTTCTTCTCCACCACGAGGGTCTCGGTGGTGAGGAGGAGGGAGGCGATCGAGGCGGCGTTCTCCAGGGCGGAGCGCGTCACCTTCACCGGGTCGATGACGCCGGCCTTGACCAGGTCGCCGTACTCGCCGGTCGCGGCGTTGAAGCCCTGGCCCTTGTCGAGCTCCGCCACCTTCGAGGTGATGACGTAGCCCTCGAGGCCGGCGTTCTCGGCGATCCAGCGCAGCGGCTCGACGGCGGCGCGGCGGACGACCGCGACACCCGTGGCCTCGTCGCCGGTCTTGTCGAGGTTGCCCTCGAGGACCTTGACGGCGTGGACCAGAGCGGAGCCACCACCGGAGACGATGCCCTCCTCGACCGCGGCGCGGGTCGCGGAGATGGCGTCCTCCAGACGGTGCTTCTTCTCCTTCAGCTCCACCTCGGTGGCGGCGCCGACCTTGATCACGCACACGCCGCCCGCCAGCTTCGCGAGGCGCTCCTGGAGCTTCTCGCGGTCCCAGTCGGAGTCGGTGGACTCGATCTCGGCCTTGATCTGGTTGACGCGGCCCGCGACGTCCTCGGAGTTGCCGCCGCCGTCGACGATGGTGGTGTCGTCCTTGGTGACGGTCACGCGGCGGGCGGTGCCCAGCACGTCCAGACCGGCCTGGTCGAGCTTGAGGCCGACCTCCTCGGCGATGACGGTGGCACCGGTGAGGGTGGCCATGTCGCCGAGCATCGCCTTGCGGCGGTCACCGAAGCCGGGGGCCTTGACGGCCACGGCGTTGAAGGTGCCACGGATCTTGTTGACGACGAGGGTGGAGAGGGCCTCGCCCTCGACGTCCTCGGCGATGATCAGCAGCGGCTTGCTGGCGCCGGCCTGGATGACCTTCTCCAGGATGGGCAGCAGGTCCTGGATCGAGGAGATCTTGCCCTGGTGGATCAGGATGTACGGGTCGTCGAGGACGGCCTCCATGCGCTCCTGGTCGGTCACCATGTACGGGGACAGGTAGCCCTTGTCGAAGGCCATGCCCTCGGTGAAGTCGAGCTCCAGGCCGAAGGTGTTGGACTCCTCGACGGTGATGACACCGTCCTTGCCGACCTTGTCCATCGCCTCGGCGATGAGCTCGCCGACCTGCTGGTCCTGCGCGGAGAGCGCGGCGACGGCGGCGATGTCGGACTTGTCGTCGATCGGGCGGGCGGTCGCGAGGAGCTCCTCGGAGACGGCCTTGACCGCGGCGTCGATGCCCTTCTTCAGGGCGGCCGGGGAGGCGCCGGCGGCGACGTTCTTCAGACCCTCGCGGACCAGGGCCTGGGCGAGCACGGTGGCGGTGGTGGTGCCGTCACCCGCGATGTCGTTGGTCTTGGTCGCCACCTCCTTCACCAGCTGGGCGCCGAGGTTCTCGTACGGGTCCTCGATCTCGACCTCACGGGCGATCGTGACACCGTCGTTGGTGATGGTGGGGGCGCCGAACTTCTTGTCGATGACGACGTTGCGGCCCTTGGGGCCGATCGTCACCTTCACCGTGTCGGCAAGCTTGTTGACGCCGCGCTCAAGGGCGCGACGGGCGTCCTCGTCGAACTTCAGGATCTTCGCCATGGGAGCGATTCAGCCCTCTCGAAAACTGGTGTGGAACGAACCGCGCCCCGGCGCCCGGTGAGGGCCCCGGGGCGCGGCTCAAAGCCTCTGCTTGGGGTGAATTACTTCTCGACGATCGCGAGCACGTCGCGAGCCGAGAGGACGAGGTACTCCTCGCCGCTGTACTTCACCTCGGTGCCGCCGTACTTGCTGTACAGCACGATGTCGCCGGTCTTGACGTCGAGCGGCAGGCGCTCGCCGTTCTCGAAGCGGCCCGGGCCGACGGCCAGGACGACGCCCTCCTGGGGCTTCTCCTTGGCGGTGTCCGGGATGACCAGGCCAGAGGCGGTGGTCTGCTCGGCGTCGAGCGGCTGGACCACGATGCGGTCCTCGAGCGGCTTGATGGCAACCTTGGAGCTGGTGGTCGTCACGATCCGACCTCCCCCTTCGGAGATCACGGGGTTGACTGTCTGAGGTGGCGAACCAGGTGGATCCGTCGTCGCGGGTGCCGGACCTGCCCGTCGCTGTGTTGGCACTCTCCGGTGGGGAGTGCCAGAGCCGAGACTATGACCGCGATTAGCACTCGGTCAAGCGGAGTGCCAATTCCACGCCGTGTGGCGATTCGGTCGCCCGGCCCGGGGCCGCGCCGTCAGGGGCGGTCGGCGCCCTCCGCCCGTACCGGGGCGGTGTCGCGGGCGTCCCGGTCGCGGACCTGTTCGACCGCCTTGCGGCCGAGGCGTTCGAGCGGGTCGACGGCCTGGGCGCAGCCGGTGACGAGGAGGAGCAGGGCGGCGGCCGCGAGGGGGCGCAGGCGGCTCATACGTAGTCCTCCAGCTTCGCGACCGCGTACCCCTTCGCCGTGATCACGTTCATCACGCGCCGGATCATGTCCGGCATGGTGCCCTTCCAGTCGTCCTTGCCGCGGAAGTGCGTCAGGACGATGTCGCCGGGGTGCAGGTCCCGGTCCCACTCGCGCCACTCCATGCGGTCGGGGAACGCCTCGGACGCCCAGAGCGGCACCGCCTTGATCCCGCAGCTCCTGGCCGCGCGCAGGGTGTTCTCGTTGTAGTTGCCGTAGGGCGGGCGGAAGAGCTCGGGCCGCTTGCCGTACCGCTTCTCGATGACGTCCTGCATGCCGCAGATCTCGCGCTTCTGCTGGGTGTACGAGAGACCGGGCAGGTAGCGGTGGTTGAGCGTGTGGTTGTGCAGGGCGACGCCGCCCTCCTGCGACTTCTGCATGGTCGCGAAGTAGCGGTAGTCGTCGCTGACGACGTAGTCGCTGAGGAAGGCGCTGTAGGGGATGCGCAGGTCCTTCATCATCCGGATGAGGGCGGGGTCCTTCTCGGCGCCGTCGTCGATCGTCAGGAAGACGACCTTGTGCTTGGTCGGAACGGTGGTGAAGACGGGCGGGAGCCCCTCGCCGTCGGTCTCGAAGCCCTTGCGGGTGGTGATCTTCGGCTTGACGGCCGGCGGGGCGGGCGCTTCGAGCGGGGTCTGCTTCAGGCCCCACTTCTTGGCGGCGAGGACGCGGGCGGCCCGCTGCTCGCGCAGCTTCTCCTGGCGCGCCCTGAGCGCCTCGGCGGCGGTGAGGGCGGGGGCCGCCTGCTGTCCGGCGGCCGGGACGGGGGCGCCGGACGCGGACCCGGCCCCGGAGCCCGATCCGGACCCTGATTCGGACCCGGAGCAGGCGGCGGTGGCGGTGAGCGCGGCGACGAGCAGCGCGGCCCCGAGCGCACGACGGAAGTACGACCCACCCTGTGCCATCATTTGTTCCTTTTGTCGTACGAGCTGTATGGCGCCGCATCCTGTCAGCGCCGAGCCCCTGCGCCGCCACGACACCGCCGTACGCCCCGCACACTCCCCCGGGCGGCCCACAACCGGCGCACGCCACCCGAGGGACCACAATGGGACGGGTGACCGACCTCGCCGCCCTCGCCGCCCTGCACACCCCCGAGGGGCAGACGCTCCTCGCCGCCCTGCGCGACTACGAGCCCGCCCAGGAGCTGGCGGTCGCCTCCCGGCTGCGCCGCGACCACCCCGCCGAGCTCGTCACCGCGGCCCTCGGCCAGGCGCGGCTGCGGCAGCGGGCGGTGGCGAAGTTCGGCGCCGAGGACGCGTACCGCATGTACTTCACGCCCCACGGCGTCGAGCAGTCCACCCGCGCCTCCGTCGGCGCCCACCGCGCCGCCCGCCTCGCCGCGCTCGGCGTCCGCAGCGTCGCCGACCTCTGCTCCGGCATCGGCGGCGACGCCATCGCGCTCGCCCGCGCCGGGATCTCCGTCCTCGCCGTCGACCGCGACCCGGTCACCGCCGCCACCGCCCGCGCCAACGCCGAGGCGCTCGGCCTCGCCGACCTGATCGAGGTCCGCTGCGCCGACGTCACCGACGTCGACACCGGCCCGTACGACGCCGTCTTCGTGGACCCGGCCCGGCGCGGCGGGCGCGGCCGGATCTTCGACCCGGAGGCGTACTCGCCGCCGCTCTCCTGGGCGATCGGCGCCGCCCGCAAGGCTCCGCACGCCGCCCTCAAGATCGCGCCCGGCATCCCGCACGAGACCGTGCCCGGGGAGGCCGAGGCCGAGTGGATCTCGGACGGCGGCGACGTGAAGGAGGCGGTGCTCTGGTTCGGTACGGAGCCGGGCGCCCGGCGCGCCACGCTCCTGCCCTCCGGCGCGGGCCTCACCGGCCGCGGCCTGCCCGACCCGGCGGTCCGGCCCGTCGGCCGCTATCTGTACGAGCCGGACGGCGCCGTCATCCGGGCGCACCTCGTCGCCGAGGTGGCCGAGGAGGTGGCGGGCGGGCTGATCGACGCGACGATCGCGTACGTGACGTCCGACGCGCTCGTCCCGACCCCGTACGCCTCCGCGTACGAGATCACCGACGAACTCCCCTTCAACCTGAAGAAGCTGAAGGCGCTGCTCAAGGAACGCGAGGTCGGCACGCTGACGGTGAAGAAGCGCGGCTCCGCGGTCGAACCGGAGGAGATCCGCCGCAAGGTGAAGCCCAGGGGCCCGCACTCCGCGACGGTGCTGCTCACTCGGGTCGCGGGCGCCCCGACGATGCTGATCGGGCACCCGGTCCGGGCGGAGCGAGCCTGATCGCCAGCCGGTAGTGCCCGACGGCCTTCCGCAGGCCGAGCAGGCCGTTGATCCAGAGGATGAGCGCGACGCCCATGCCGTACGCCACGAGCCCGTATCCGCCGCTCTCCCGGGTCGCCCCGGCGGGCACGGCGAAGCCCACCCACAGCCCGGTCCCGCACAGGGCGGCGGAGAGCAGCATCCAGCAGGCGCTCGCGGCGGGCCGGCGCAGCCGCGCGTCGGTCGGCCCGTGCCGGTCCAGGGCCAGCCAGCGGGCGAGCCGTTCGCGCGCCACGCGGTCCTGGCGCGCCCCGCGCACGACGAGCCAGACGCCGGGCACCGTCACCGCGAGGCCGAGGGCGGCGGCGAGCAGGTCGACGAGGAGGGTGACCGGGTCGAGGAGGACGCCCCCGAGGCCGACGAGGAGCAGGCCCACCATGCCCCAGCCGAGCTGGAGCAGCAGCACCGAGCCGAGGAAGAGGGCGAGCCGTCCGCCGCCGAGCAGCCGGCGGACGAGGACGTCCGTCGCGCGGGCCCGGTCGGCGAGCAGGGCGTCCCGGTCGGACCAGCTCCGGATCTCGACGGGCGGGGGCGGCGGGGGCAGGGACGTGCGCGGGGACATGCCGAGCAGCCTACGGCCCGTCCTCGGGCGGGAGTTCGGCCGCCCGGGCCCGCAGCAGGGACCGCTCGCTCGCGTTCCGGGTGAGCGTCGCCGCCCGCTCGAACTCCGCCCGGGCCTCCGTCGTCCGGCCGAGCCGGGCCAGCAGGTCGCCCCGGACGCTGGGCAGCAGGTGGTAGCGCGCGAGGGCCGGTTCGGCGGCGAGGGCGTCGACGAGCGCGAGCGCCGCCGCCGGGCCCTCGGTCATCGACACGGCGACCGCGCGGTTCAGCTCGACGACCGGTGAGGGGGCCAGCGCGGCGAGGCGGGCGTAGAGCCCGGCGATCGTCGCCCAGTCGGTCTCCTCGTACCTCGCCGCCCGCGCGTGACAGGCGGCGACGGCGGCCTGGAGGGCGTACGGCCCGTAGCCTCCGCCGTCCCCGGCGCGCGCGAGGGCGGCGAACCCGCGCCGGATCAGCAGCCGGTTCCAGCGGCGCCGGTCCTGGTCGGCGAGCAGCACAGGCCGCCCGTCGGGTCCGGTCCTGGCCGCCGTCCGGGAGGCCTGGAGTTCGAGCAGGGCGGCGAGGCCGTGGACCTCGGCCTCCCGGGGCATGAGCGCGGCGAGCCCGCGCGCGAGCCGCAGCGCGTCCTCGCAGAGCCCGGGCCGCAGCAGGTCGTCGCCCGCGGTCGCCGCGTACCCCTCGTTGAAGATCAGGTAGACGACCTCCAGGACGGAGCCGAGCCGGGCCGCCCGGTCGGCCCCGTAGGGCACCTCGAACTCCACGCCCGCCGTGGCGAGCGTCCGCTTGGCACGGGTGATCCGGGCCGCGACCGTCGCCTCCGGTACGAGGAAGGCGCGGGCGACCTCGTCCGTGCGGAGCCCGCCGACGAGCCGCAGGGTGAGCGCCGCGCGGGCCCCGGCGGAGAGCACCGGGTGGCAGGTGGTGAAGACGAGCCGGAGGACGTCGTCGTCGATGTCCCCGGGGCCGGACGGCTCGGGGTCGTACGCCGCCTGGCCGGGGTCGAGCGTCCGGCCGACCTCGGCCAGCTTCCGCGCGTACGCCTCGCGCCGCCGCACGAGGTCGACGGCGCGGTGCCGTGCGGTGGCCGTCAGCCAGGCGCCCGGACGGTCCGGGACCCCGTCGCGCGGCCACTGCTCCAGGGCGGCGACGAGCGCGTCCTGCGCGATCTCCTCGGCGATGCCGACGTCCCGGACGATCCGCGTCACCGTGGCGATGATCCGCGCCGACTCCATCCGGAAGACCGTCTCCAGGGTGCTCTCCACCGTCACGGTCCCCATGAGAACACGGCCCTGTGACACCACGGTCCCCGTGACGGCACAGGGCATGACGGCACAGGGCGGCTCAGCCCTCCGGCATCTCCTCGACCTCGCGGACCTCCAGGCCGACCTTCCAGTGCGGCGGGTGGACCGCCAGGAAGCGCTTCCCCCACTCGACGGCCTCGGCCATGTCCTTGCACTGGAGCATCGCGTAGCCGCCGACGACCTCCTTGGTCTCGGTGAACGGCCCGTCGGTGTACGACAGCTTCCCGTCCGACCAGGTGATCCGGGTGGCCTCGGCGGTCGGCCGGAGTCCGGCCGTGTCGACCATGGCGCCGGCCTTGGTGATCTCCTCGAAGAGCGCGCCCATGCGCTCCTCGAAGCCGGGGTCGGCGCTCTCCATGTCGATGGTGTTCTCCTCGATGCGGACGAGGGACAGGAAGCGGGGCATGACGGCTCCTCGGGGTTGCGGGGGCGGGGCCGTTCCCCGCCTTCCACACATACGTCGAACGGGCCGCCCCCGCATCGACACGCGCCCGGAGAAACTTTCGCGCCCGGGGAAACTCCCGCGCCCGGGGAGGGTCCCGCGCTCGCGAGCCCCCTACACGTAGTCCTCCAGGCGGGCCACGGTGAAGCCCTGTTCCTGGATCCGGCGGAGCATCGTGGCCGTCATCTCGGTCATCGTGCGGCCCTTGAGCTCGGACGGGCCCCGAAAGTGTGCCAGGACGATGTCGCCGGGGCGCAGTTTCCGGTCGCCGCGCTGGTACTGCATGTTCCTGATCTGCATGGACTCGCGCCAGAGCACGATCGCGTCGATCCCGCAGGAGCCCGCCGCCGCGCGCGTGGCCTCGTTCCAGTTGCCGTAGGGCGGGCGGAAGAGGCGCGGGGCGGTGCCGTAGCGCTCGCGCAGCTTCTCCTGCTGGCCGCAGATCTCGCGGCGCTGGGCGTCCGCGGAGAGGGTGCGCAGGTCGGGGTGGGTGAGCGTGTGGTTGGCGACGCCGTGGCCCTGGGCGACGAGGGGGTCGAAGTAGCCGTAGTTCCCGCGGATCGCCGAGTCGGTGAGGAACATCGTGAAGGGGACGCCCAGCTCGTCCATCATGCGCACGAACGCGGGGTCCTTCTCGGCCCCGTCGTCGATGGTGAGGAAGACGACCTTGTCGGTGGTGGGGATGTCGCTGATCACCGGTACGGGGCCGCCGGGCGCCCGCACCACCGGCTTGACGGCGGGCGGGGCGGGCGGCGCGGGGAAGGGCCGGAGGCCCCACGTGCGGTACGCGGCGGCCCGCGCGGCCTCGGGGGCCCGCGCGGGGGCGGGGGCGGTCGCCTTCGGGGGCGTCGCGGGGGCGGTCGCCTTCGGGGGCGTCGCGGGGGCCGCGGCCGCCGCCGGGGGCGGGGTCTCGGCCGTGCAGCCCGTCATCAGGAGGGTCAGCGCGGTCAGCGCCGCCCACACCGCGATCTTCTTGTTCACGGGCTGTGGGATGCCCGTTCCGACCGAAAGGTTGCTCGCCTTTCGATCGGATGTCGCCTATTCGACCGATTCCTCGACCGATTCGAAGCGCCAGCGGTGGACCGGACGGGTGATCAGCCCCGCGTCCGGCTCCGGCAGCTCCGGCAGCTCGGCGTCGAGGGCGCCCGCCTCCCACCAGGTGAGGACGAGGACCCGGTCCTGGGGGGCCCGGAAGACCTCCCGGCGCACCGGCTCGCGCGCCAGGACCCGGGTCCCGGCCCACTCCAGGAGTTCGGCGCCCCGCCCCTGCACGGCCCGGGCCTCCCACATCAGGACGACCCTCACGAGTACAGGTTCTCCTTGCTGACCTCGTGCACGTGGTCGTGGCCGTGGTGGTGGCCGTGGGCCGCGCCGGGCACGTGCGGGTCGGTCACCGGCAGCGAGGAGTCCGCCGACAGCTCCAGGTCGGAGGCGGCCCGGTTCCTGGCGACCATCTCGGCGCCGAGCGCCGCGACCATCGCGCCGTTGTCGGTGCACAGACCCGGCCGGGGCACCCGCAGCCGGATGCCGGCGCGCTCGCAGCGCTCCTCGGCGAGGGCCCGCAGGCGCGAGTTGGCGGCGACGCCGCCGCCGATCATCAGGTGGTCGACGCCCTCGTCCTTGCATGCCCGGACGGCCTTGCGGGTGAGCACGTCGACGACCGCCTCCTGGAAGGACGCGGCCACGTCCCGTACGGGCACCTCCTCGCCCGCCGCCCGCTTGGCCTCGATCCAGCGGGCCACGGCGGTCTTGAGGCCGGAGAAGGAGAAGTCGTACGCCGGGTCCTTCGCGCCGCTCAGGCCGCGCGGGAACGCGATCGCCGCCGGGTCGCCCTCCTTGGCGAGCCGGTCGATGACCGGTCCGCCGGGGAAGCCGAGGTCGAGGACGCGCGCGATCTTGTCGAAGGCCTCGCCGGCCGCGTCGTCGATGGTGGCGCCCATCGGCCGCACGTCGGAGGTGATGTCGGCGGAGAGCAGCAGCGAGGAGTGCCCGCCGGAGACCAGCAGCGCCATCGTCGGCTCGGGCAGCTTGCCGTGCTCCAGCTGGTCGACGCAGATGTGGGAGGCGAGGTGGTTGACGCCGTAGAGCGGCTTGCCGAGGGCGTAGGCGTACGCCTTGGCCGCCGAGACGCCGACGAGCAGCGCGCCCGCCAGGCCGGGGCCGGCGGTGACGGCGATGCCGTCGAGGTCCTTCGCGGAGATCCCGGCGGTCTTCAGGGCCCGCTCGATCGTCGGGACCATCGCCTCCAGGTGGGCGCGGGAGGCGATCTCGGGGACGACGCCGCCGAAGCGGGCGTGGGTGTCGACGCTGGAGGCGATGGCGTCGGCGAGGAGGGTGGTCCCGCGGACGATGCCGACGCCGGTCTCGTCGCAGGAGGTCTCGATGCCGAGTACGAGGGGTTCGTCAGCCATCAGATCTCAGTTCCAGTTCCTTGAACGGTCAGTCGCATCACGAGCGCGTCCACGTTGCCCGGCTGGTAGTAGCCGCGCCGGAAGCCGATGGGCTCGAAGCCGAAGCGCTCGTAGAGCTTCTGCGCCCGGGTGTTGTCCACGCGCACTTCGAGGAGGACCTCGTCGCACTCGAAGGCGGTGGCGTGCTGCAGCAGGTCGGTGAGGAGCCGGGCGCCGAGCCCGGTGCCCCACTGGTCGCGGGCGACGGCGATCGTCTGGACGTCGCCGAGCCCGCCGGCCGCGGCGAGGCCCGCGTACCCGACGAGCCGGCCGTCTCCGTCCTCGGCGACGACGTACCGCCGGGTGGCGCCGGGGCCGCGCGCGTGGGCCAGCTCCGACCAGAACATCCCCGCCGACCAGGCGTCCTCGGGGAACAGCTCGTCCTCGAGGGCCAGCACCGGTTCGATGTCCCACCAGCGCATCTGGCGGATCTCCACGCCGGTCACTGGGGCGTGACCACCTTGTAGTTCTTCGGGACCTGCGCGTCGGGGCGGCGCAGGTACATCGGCAGCGGGTCGAGGAAGCCGCCGTCGCCCGCGGCGAGCCGCTCGGCGGCGAGGGCGGCGAGCGCGGCGGCCGACTGGTGCTCGGGGTCGCGGGCGTCGGGGAAGGCCTCGGGGTAGAGCCGGGCGCCCGCGCCGACGACGGGGAGCCCCGCGAGTTCCCCGGCGATGTCGGCGGGCCGGTCGACGGAGGCGTCGGTGACGCGGGTGCGGGCGTCGGCGTACCGCGCCCAGTACACCTCCTTGCGGCGGGCGTCCGTGGCGACGGCGAACGGCTCGTCGATGCCGGAGGCGTACGCGAGGCCGTCGAGGGTGCACAGGCCGTGCACGGGCACGCCGAGCGCGGAGGAGAAGGTGGCCGCCGTGACGAGGCCGACGCGCAGTCCGGTGTACGGGCCGGGGCCGACGCCGACGACGATCCCGGTCACGGCGTCGAGGGCGAGCCCGGCGTCCTTCAGGACCCGGTCGACGGCGGGCAGCAACAGCTCCCCGTGGCGGCGGGCGTCGACCTGACTCGACTGCGCGACGACGGACTCGCCGTCGTGGAGGGCGACGGTGACGGCGGGCGTGGCGGTATCCATGGCGAGCAACAGCACGCGAACAGCCTACGGCTCCCGGGCCCGCTGCCCCGAACCTCGGGCGGGCGGCTGCTACCGTCACCCTTCGACACGTACGTACGAGAGGTGGGCACGGTGGCAAGGAGCAGCTCGGGATTCGTGGCCGGGCTCACCGCGGCGGCCCTCGTCGCGGTCGGCGTCCTCGCCTACCAGGCCTCGGCGAAAGCCCCGGCCGACCTCTCGGTGAAGCCGGTGAACCCGACCGCGGCCGCCGCCCCCTCCGGCTCGCCGTCCGGCGCGCCCGAGCAGCCCGTGAGGAACCCGCTGGCCGTGCCGGCCAACTCGGGCACGGGCGAGCGCGTGGTGTACGCGCTGGGCGAGCGCCGCGTGTGGCTCGTGGACAAGAAGAACAAGGCGACGCGGACGTTCTCGGTGATGCCGAGCACGGTCGACCCGGTGCCCGGTGCCTACCGGGTGACCTCGCGGTCGGGATCGGTGCGCGGCTCGGACGGGGTGCAGATCGAGCACGTGGTGCGGTTCGCGACCGTCGAGGACGTGTCGATCGGCTTCAGCGCGGCGGTGGACGGCTCGATGCCGACGCCGGACCCGGCGCGGAAGACCGGCGGCGTCCGGATGAAGCGGGCGGACGGGGACGCGCTGTGGACCTTCGCGTCCATCGGCGCGAAGGTCGTCGTCGTCCCCTGACGCGGGTTCGCGCCCCCCGTGGCCCTTGCGGGCCTCAGGCGGCCTCGTCGTGACGGTCGGCGCCGACGGGGGCGTCGTGCTCCTGGCCGGCGGCAGCGGGCTCGGCCGTCAGCGGGCGTCTCGGCGGGGTCGACACGGCGCTGGCGGCGGCGCAGGACGCCAGCAGGTCACTCATCGAGACGTGCTCCCGGGTGTGTTCCGCGCGCTCCGGCGTCGCCATGCATGCCTCCCGTAGGTTAGGTTCACCTAACCAGCTCGTGCATCCATGTCACCACGGCTCGTACGGCCGACGCAACATCTTCCCGACACGTTGTCGGAACCTACGGACCCGGGAGCACCCCTCCTCAGAGCAGCGCGAGGTCCGCGTCGGCCCAGCGCGCACCGATCCCGCGCAGCACCACCGTGCGCCGGTCGTCGTCCGTGTCGCCGGTGACGCGGTGGATCAGCACGTGGAGCCGGTCGTCCGTCAGCTCCTCGACCTTGCCGTCACCCCACTCCACGACCACCACGGACTCCGGCAGCGAGACGTCCAGGTCGAGGTCCTCCATCTCGTCGAGGCCGCCGCCGAGGCGGTACGCGTCGACGTGCACGAGGGCCGGGCCGCCGACCAGCGACGGGTGGACACGGGCGATCACGAAGGTCGGGGAGGTGACCGCGCCACGGACGCCGAGGCCCTCGCCGAGGCCGCGGGTCATCGTGGTCTTCCCGGCGCCGAGTTCGCCGGTGAGCATGACGAGGTCGCCGGGGCGCAGGAGTTTCGCGAGCCTGCGGCCCAGTTCCTGCATCTGCTCGGGCGATTCGACGGCGAGGGTGGCTCCGGTGACGGGCGGGTGCGCTGCTTCCATACCCGACAACCTAAGGCAATCCGGCGGCCCGGCCCGTCGCCCCGGCCCGCCGCCGCGGCGCTCAGCCCTTCCCGCAGGTCTCCCCGGACGGCACGGCCCCGGCCCGTACGAGCAGGTCGGCGAGCCGGTCGGTGACCGCCTCCGGGTGCTCCAGCATAACGAGGTGGCCCGCGTCGGGCACGATGACCAGCTCGGCGTCCGGGAGGAGGCCCGCGATGGCCTCCGTGTGGGAGGCGGGGGTCACGAGGTCGTTGTCCCCGGCGAGGGCGAGCACCGGCACGTCGAGGAAGGCGCCGAGCGCCTCCGTCCCGTCGTGGTCGGCGAAGGCCGGGTAGAACTCCGCGACGACGTCGATCGGGGTGGACTCGATCATCCGCTCCGCGAACCGCACGACCGCCGGGTCGACGTCCTTCGACGCGAACGAGTACCGCTTGATCGTCCCGGCGAAGAGGTCGGCCGTCGCCCGCCGCCCGCGCTCCACGAGGTCCGCCTGCGCGCCGAGCGCCCGCAGCACCCCGGGCAGCACCCGCCGCACCGCGTTGACCCCGGCGATCGGCAGCCCGTACGTCACCTCGGCGAGCTTGCCCGCGGAGGTGCCGACGAGGGCGACGCCGACGACCCGGTCGCGCACGAGTTCCGGGAACTGGCGGGCCAGCGCCATCACCGTCATCCCGCCCATCGAGTGCCCGACCAGCACGAGCGGGCCCTCGGGGGCGGCCGCGTCGATGACCGCCTTCAGGTCCCGGCCGAGCCGCTCGATGGTGACGGGCACCCCGTCGGGCCCGGCCTGCGCGGCCCCGCGGCCCGAGCGGCCGTGGCTGCGCTGGTCCCAGTAAACCGTCCGGACGAGGCCGCGGAGCGCGGCCCGCTGGAAGTGCCAGGAGTCCTGGTTGAGGCAGAAGCCGTGGCAGAGGACGACGGTGGCGGGGGCCGGTTCCTTGCGGCCGAAGAGGCGGCGGCGCCGGGTGGGCGCGGCGTCCGGCTCGACCTCGTCGACCTCGTAGTACAGGACGGTGGAGTCGTCCGCGAGGGCCCGGCCCGGTGTGCCGCGCAGGCTCCCGTAGGGGCCGGTGGAGTCCAGCGCGAGACGGGCCTTCCGGCGCACCGACCGGCCGACGGTGAGCCGCTCGACGGCCACGCCGGCCGCCGCACCTGCGGCGAGGACGCCTATCGCGGCCCCGGCGAACCCGGCACGCCGCCAGCTGCTCGACTCGCCCACACCGGCCCCCTTCGTCCTACTCGCCCAGGTAGACGCGCGGGACGCGCGCGCCGATCCGGGTCACGATCTCGTACGCGATGGTGTCGGCCGCCAC
The DNA here is from genome assembly GCF_053589515.1 of Streptomyces sp. NPDC003327. NCBI lineage: Bacteria > Bacillati > Actinomycetota > Actinomycetes > Kitasatosporales > Streptomycetaceae > Streptomyces > Streptomyces sp. NPDC003327. The sequence continues at coordinate 188,796 of NZ_JBSFSA010000005.1, forward strand.
CGCCCAGTCCTCGGCCGTCGGCTCGCCCCGGTCCCCCGGGCCGAACAGCACGGCCTCCGTGCCGGGCTCCGGCGCGTCGCCGTCGAGGTCCACCACGAACTGGTCCATGGCGACGCGCCCGGCCACCGTGCGGATCCGGTCGCCGACGAGCACCGGGCCGCGGCCCGAGGCGTGCCGGGGGACCCCGTCCGCGTACCCCAGCGGGATCAGCCCCAGGGTGGTCTCCCCGCCGGTGACGTAGTGGTGGCCGTAGCTCACGCCGTGGCCGCCCGGGACCTGCTTCACCAGGGCCACGCTCGCCTTCAGCGACATCACCGGGCGCAGGCCCAGCTCGGCGGAGGTGCCCAGCTCGGGGCTGGGCGACACGCCGTACATCGCGATGCCCGGCCGGACCAGGTCGAAGTGCGTCTCGGGGAGGGTGAGGGTGGCCGGCGAGTTGGCGATGTGCCGGACCTCGGGCTCGACCCCCGCCTTCTCGGCGTGGTCGAGCATCGAGCGGAAGACGTCCAGCTGCGCCGCGATCGACGGGTGCCCCGGCTCGTCGGCGCAGGCGAGGTGCGACCAGAGCCCGGTGACCTTGACCAGGCCGTCCCGCTCCGCCCGCAGGGCCTCGCCGACCAGCTGCGGCCAGTCGGCGGGCTGGCAGCCGTTGCGGCCGAGCCCCGTGTCGGCCTTGAGCTGGATCCGGGCGGGCCTGCCGGTCGCCTTCGCGGCCCGGACGACCTCGTCCAGGGCCCACATGCCGCTGACCGCCATGTCGAGCCCGGCCTCGATCCCCTTGTCCCACGGGTCACCGGGGGTCCAGAGCCAGCACATGACCGGTACGTCGGTGATCCCGGCGGCCCGCAGCGCGAGCGCCTCGTGCGGGGTGGCCGTGCCGAGCCAGGTCGCCCCCGCGGCGAGCGCGGCGCGGGCGCAGCGGACGGCGCCGTGACCGTACGCGTCGGCCTTGACCACGCCCATGATCCGGACGTGGGGGGCGACGCGGGCGCGCAGCGTGCGGACGTTCGCACGCAGCGCGCCGAGGTCGATCTCGGCGCGGGCTCGGCGGAGCGGTGGTGTCTCAGTCATCGCGCCCAGTGTCTCAGGTGTCAGCTCCCGGGCCGCTTTCCCCAGATGTAGACCCGATCACCCTTGCGGAGGACGTCCCAGAGCCGTTCGCCGTCGTCGTACGCCAGATTGACGCAGCCGTGGCTGCCGACGGGCGTGGCGATCGGCCCGTAGACGCCGTGGAGGGCCTGGCCGCCGTTGAAGAACTGGGCGAACGGCATGGGGGTCTCGTAGATGGACGACCAGTGGTCCTTGTTGCGCCAGTAGATCTCGTGCCAGCCGGTGCGGGTGCGGTAGCCCTCGCGGCCGCTGCGGACGTTGACGACGGCGAACGTCACCTTCCGTCCCTTCTGTACCCACATCAGCTCGCGGTCGAGGTCGACGCAGGCGACGGTGTACGAGCGGACGGGGCACTTCCCGGCGGCGTTCGGGTTCGGGCGGGCGGCCACGAGTTCGGCGCGGGCCCAGGTGACCGGGCCCGCGTAGCCGTTGGCGGGCGTGATGCCCTGCTGCACCTGGAACGCCTGGATCGCCTTGCAGTCGGCCGGCGACTGCCGCCCGTCGACCTTCAGCTTCAGCAGCCGCTCCACCTGCCGCTGGTACCGGCCAGGCACGGTCGTGCACGGCGCCCCGATCGCCCGGAGCGGCAGGAACTCCACCAACTCGTCGACCGGGGCCTGCGGCTCGGGCACGGGCACGGGGACGTCACCCTCCGGCCGCCGCAACGGCGGCAGGACCTGGTCGGGCGTGTCCATCGGGTACTCGGGCCGCCCGGCCCCGGCGACGCCCGGCACGAGCGGCTCGTCGGCGCCGGGAGCGGAGGCCGTGGCGGAGGCCCCGGCGGAGGCGGCGGCCCCTGCGGAGGCGGCGGAAGCCCCGGCGGAGGCGGCGGTGGCGGGCGGCTCGTCGGCCGCGGAGGCGGGGCCGACGACGGGACCGAGGGAGGCGGCCGCCGCCACAACGGACAGGAGGGCGAGTCGACTTCTGCGCTTGATCACCCCTTCACCCAACCCGCCCGCCCCCGCGCCCGCCCCCGCTCGCCCCCCACCGGCCCAACGCTTTCCCCCGACCGGCCGTCCCGACGACGGCCGGGCGTGCCCCCTACGGGTGGCAGACGGCGTGCCAGGCGGGCCGGAGGGCCGCGGAGACGTCCGTCGCCGTCACCGGGGCGCCGCCCTCCGCGACCCGCCGCGCCGCCAGCCCGTGGAGGTACGCCGCGCACGACCCCGCGTCCGGCGCGGACAGGCCCGCCGCGAGGAGGGAGCCGGCCAGGCCGGCGAGGACGTCGCCGCTGCCCGCGGTGGCCAGCCAGGGCGTCCCGGTCGGGTTGACCCGTACGGGCCCGCGCCCCCCGGCGCCGCACACCAGCGTCGTGGACCCCTTGAGCAGCACGGTCGCGCCGTACCGCGCGGCGAGTTCGCGGACGGCCGCGAGGCGCCCGGCCTCGACGGCCTCCCGGGCGGAGCCGAGGAGCGCGGCCGCCTCGCCCGCGTGCGGGGTGAGCAGGGTCGGCGCGGCGCGGCGCCGGACCAGCTCGGGGTCGAGGCCGCGGAGCCCGTCGGCGTCGACGAGGACGGGCACGTCGGAGGCGAGGACCTGCTCGACGGCGACGCCCGTCCCTGGCCCTTCGCCGAGCCCGGGCCCGACCACCCACGCCTGGACCCGCCCCGCCCTGTCCGGCGGCCCGGCGTGCACCAGCGTCTCGGGGTGCGCGGCGAGCACGCCGTCCCCGGCCGGCCCGACGTACCGCACCGCCCCCGCCCCGCCCCGCAGCGCCCCGCCGACGACGAGGACGGCGGCGCCGGGATAGCGGGCGGATCCGGCGACGACGCCGACGACGCCGCGCCGGTACTTGTCGCTCTCGGCGCCGGGCCGGGGCAGCAGCAGCGCCACGTCCGCGTGCTGGAGCGCCTCCAGTTCGGGTACGGAGGGCAGGTCGAGGCCGATGTCGACGAGCCGTACGGCTCCGGCGTAGGCGCGGGCCGGGTCGACGAGGAGCCCGGGCTTGTACGCGCCGAAGGTGACGGTGGCGTCGGCCCGCAGCGCCTCCCCGGTGACCTCCCCGGTGTCGGCGTCGACGCCGCTGGGCAGGTCGACGGCGACGACGACGGCGTCGGAGCCGCGCGCGGCGCGGGCGACGGGCACGGCGTCCGGCCGAAGTCCGCCGCGTCCTCCGATGCCGGTGATGCCGTCGAGGACGAGGTCGGCGACGGCGAGCGGTTCGAACGGGTCGTCGGCGACGCGCCCTCCGGCGGCCCGGAGGGCGGCGAGGCCGCCTTCGTGGGCGCGGGCCCCGAGGAGCACGGCGGTGACGCCCGCGCCGCGCCGGGCGAGCCGGGCCCCGGCGTACAGGGCGTCGCCGCCGTTGTCGCCGCTGCCGACGAGGAGGACGACCCGGGCGCCGTACACCCGGGGCAGCAGCGCGCGGCAGGCGGCGGCGAGTCCGGCGGCGGCCCGCTGCATGAGGGCGCCGTCGGGGAGGCGGGCCATGAGGTCGGCCTCTGCGGCCCGGACGGTCTCGACGCGGTGAGCGGTTCGCATGGGTCCGAGTCTGCCGCAGTCCCCAAGGGACCGCCCGGGGAGGCGGATTGGCGCCTCCGCCACGGAGGGGTCGTACGCCCCGCCCGTCCCCGCCCCGCCCCACCCCACCGAGGGCGTCATGCCTCGGCGATCACCACCGCCGAGGCCACGCCCGCGTCGTGACTCAGCGACACGTGCCAGTTCTTGACGCCCAGTTCGGCCGCCCGCGCCGCCACCGTCCCCCGCACCCGCAGCCGCGGCCGGCCGGTGTCCTCGACGTACACCTCGGCGTCCGTCCACAGCAGCCCCCCGGGCGCGCCGAGCGCCTTCGCGAGCGCCTCCTTCGCGGCGAACCGCACCGCGAGCGAGGCGGCCCCGCGCCGCTCGCCGCTCGGGAGCAGCAGCTCCCGCTCGACGAAGAGGCGCTGGAGCATCCCCGGTGTGCGCTCGATCGACGCGGCGAAGCGGTCGATCTCCGCCACGTCGATCCCCACCCCAATGATCATTTCTTCACTCACTCCACGGTCACGGATTTGGCCAGGTTGCGCGGCTGGTCGACCTCGTTGCCCCGCGCGGTGGCGAGCTCGCAGGCGAAGACCTGGAGCGGCACCGTGGAGACCAGCGGCTGGAGCAGCGTAGGCGTAGCCGGGATCCGTACGAGATGGTCGGCGTACGGGACGACGGTCTCGTCGCCCTCCTCCGCGATCACGATGGTCCGCGCCCCGCGGGCCCGGATCTCCTGGATGTTGGAGACGATCTTGTCGTGGAGGACGGACCGGCCCTTGGGGGACGGCACCACGACGACGACCGGCAGGTCCTCCTCGATCAGCGCGATCGGCCCGTGCTTGAGCTCGCCGGCCGCGAAGCCCTCGGCGTGCATGTACGCCAGCTCCTTCAGCTTCAGCGCGCCCTCCAGGGCCACCGGGTAACCGACGTGCCGGCCCAGGAAGAGGACGGTCTTCTTGTCGGCGAGCGAGCGGGCGAGGGCCCGCACGGGCTCCATCGTCTCCAGGACGCGCTCGACCTCGTCGCCGATGCGGGCGAGCTCCCGGACGACGGCGTGGATCTCGTCGCCCCACTTGGTGCCGCGGACCTGCCCCAGGTAGAGCGCGAGGAGGTAACAGGCCACGAGCTGGGTGAGGAAGGCCTTCGTCGAGGCGACGGCGACCTCGGGCCCGGCGTGGGTGTAGAGCACGGCGTCGGACTCGCGCGGGATGGTGGAGCCGTTGGTGTTGCAGACGGCGAGCACCTTGGCGCCCTGCTCGCGGGCGTGCCGCAGCGCCATCAGGGTGTCCATGGTCTCGCCGGACTGCGAGATGGCGATGACGAGGGTGCGCTGCCCGAGGATCGGGTCCCGGTAGCGGAACTCGCTGGCCAGCTCGACCTCGCAGGGGATGCGGGTCCAGTGCTCGATGGCGTACTTGGCGATGAGCCCGGCGTGGAAGGCGGTGCCGCAGGCGATGATGACGATCTTGTCGGCCTCGCGGAGCACGACGTCCGGGATGCGCACCTCGTCGAGGGTGAGCCGCCCGGCCGCGTCGATCCGGCCGAGGAGCGTGTCGGCGACGGCCTTCGGCTGCTCGGCGATCTCCTTGAGCATGAAGTGGTCGTAGCCGCCCTTCTCGGCGGCCGAGGCGTCCCAGTCGACGTGGTAGGCCCGTACGTCGGCGGGCGCCCCGTCGAAGTCGGTGACGGTGACGCCCTCCCGGGTCAGCTCGACGACCTGGTCCTGGCCGAGCTCGATCGCCGAGCGGGTGTGCGCGATGAACGCCGACACGTCGGAGGCGAGGAAGTTCTCGCCCTCGCCGACGCCGACGACGAGCGGCGAGTTCCGGCGGGCGCCGACGACGACGTCCGGCTGGTCGGCGTGGACGGCGACGAGGGTGAACGCCCCGTCGAGCCGCCGGCACACCAGGCGCATGGCCTCCGCCAGGTCCCCGGCCGAGGAGAACTCCTCGGCGAGGAGGTGGGCGACGACCTCGGTGTCGGTCTCCGAGAGCAGCTCGTGCCCGCGCTCGGCGAGCTCCTCGCGCAGGGCGGCGAAGTTCTCGATGATGCCGTTGTGGACGACGGCGACCCGGCCCGCGTTGTCCAGGTGCGGGTGCGCGTTGGCATCCGTGGGGCCGCCGTGCGTGGCCCAGCGGGTGTGCCCGATGCCCACGGACCCGCTGGCCAGCGGCCGGTCCACGAGTTCCTTCTCCAGGTTGACGAGCTTGCCCGCCTTCTTCGCCGCGGCGAGCCCGCCGTCGGAGAGCACCGCGACCCCGGCCGAGTCGTAGCCCCGGTATTCGAGCCGCTTGAGGCCCGCGACCACCACGTCGAGCGCCGACTGGCCGCCTACGTATCCCACGATTCCGCACATGGCGGCAGCCTAGGCGCGCAGAGGGGCGGAAGGCCGGAGTCGGCGGGGTTCGACGCGGGGCGCGTCGGACCCCGGGCGCCCCCCCGGGCACCGCCTGCCGTCCCCCGGCCCCGCCCGGCCCGCGTCAGCCCAGCTTCGTGGCCTGCGCCTCGATGACGGCGGTCGGCAGCGCCTTGACCTCGCCGCCGAAGCTGAGGGTGGAGAACGACGCCAGCGTGTTGCCCTTCCGGAAGACGACCAGCTTGGTCACGAACGCCTCGCCGTCCACGTCGGTGGTGACCGTCCAGGCCAGGGCCTCGTCACCGGCGGCCAGCGTCTCCGGCGCCATCTTGGTGATCTTCGCCTTCTCGCCCGCGCCGGTCGTGGTGAACCCGCCCGCGCACTCCGTGCCGGCGGCCTTGAGGGACGCGAAGGCCTCCTGGGCGCCCTGCCCCTCGTACGAACCGAGCGTCACGCCGGTGACCGGCGCGGCCAGCGCGCCCAGCGCCTCCTCGGGCGAGGCGGTCTTGCCCTCGGTCTTCGGCACCTCGATCACCTTGCGCTGCGCGGTCGCGGCCGGCTTGCCGGTGGAGACGAACCCCATGGCGTCGGCGACCGGCTTGCAGGCGGCCTTGTCGGTGGTGATGCTCGCCGGGTCGACGACGTCCCCGGAGTCGCCCTTCTGCACCTGGTGGCCGGGCAGGTCCGCCTGCTCGACGATCAGCTTCTCCAGCGCGGCGGCGGACAGCGCCTCGGCGGCGGGCACGGCGGAGGTGGCGGAGGCGCCGGGCGCCGCGTCCTTCCCCTTGCCCTGGTCGTCGTCCTTCTTTCCGCCACCGCAGGCGGTGACGAGGAGGGCGAGCGAGACGGCGGTGACGGCGACGGAGGCGGTCCTGACGGGCGTACGCATGCGTGACTCTCTGCTTCTCTTCGTGCCGCCGACCGGCGGCTCCCCCCGCGTGAAGACCTGAGGCACGCGGCATCGACATGATCACCCCAGCGTCGGGGACCGACAACGCCTTTTCGTCGCCTTTCCGCCACGTGACCGACCCCACGGCCCACGGAAGCCCCCGACCCCCGACAATGGCGGGGTGATCACTTCGCCGCCACGAAGCCCCGACGGCACCCCCCACGGCAACGGTGCCGGCCCGGGCACCGTGCCGCGCCGCCCCGCCGAGGCGACCCCGTACGTCGACCTCACCCGGGCCGAGTGGAGCGCCCTGCGCGACAAGACCCCGCTCCCGCTGACCGCCGACGAGGTCGAGCGGCTGCGGGGCCTCGGTGACGTCATCGACCTCGACGAGGTGCGGGACATCTACCTTCCGCTGTCCCGGCTGCTCAACCTGTACGTGCAGGCCACGAGCGGCCTGCGCGGCGCCCTGAACACGTTCCTCGGCGAGCGGGCCGAGCAGCGCGGCACCCCCTTCGTCATAGGGGTCGCCGGCTCGGTCGCCGTCGGCAAGTCGACCGTCGCCCGCCTCCTCCAGGCGCTGCTGGCCCGCTGGCCCGAGCACCCGCGCGTCGAGCTGGTCACCACCGACGGCTTCCTCTACCCGATGGAGGAGCTGAAGGCGCGCGGCCTGCTGGCCAGGAAGGGCTTCCCCGAGTCGTACGACCGCCGGGCGCTGACCCGGTTCGTCGCCGACGTGAAGGCGGGCAAGGACGAGGTCACGGCCCCGGTCTACTCGCACCTGATCTACGACCGGGTGCCCGGCGAGCGGCTCGTGGTGCGCCGCCCGGACATCCTCATCGTCGAGGGCCTGAACGTCCTCCAGCCCGCGCTGCCCGGCAAGGACGGCCGGACCCGGGTGGGCCTCGCGGACTACTTCGACTTCTCGGTGTACGTGGACGCGCGTCCTGAGGACATCGAGCGCTGGTACCTCAACCGCTTCAGCAAGCTGCGCGAGACCGCGTTCCAGAACCCCTTCTCGTACTTCCGGCGCTGGACCCAGGTGTCCGAGGAGGAGGCGCTCGACTACGCCCGCACCATGTGGCGGACCGTCAACAAGGTGAACCTGCTGGAGAACGTGGCCCCGACGCGCGGCCGGGCGACGCTCGTGGTCCGCAAGGGCCCCGACCACAAGGTGCAGCGGCTCAGCCTCCGGAAGCTCTGACCCACCCGCCCGGGTCCCCGCGGGCCCCGGCCTCCGTAAGCTCGGGGGATGCTGCATCTCCGGTTGATCGTCCCGCCCGACCGCACCCCGTCCGCGGTCAAGCTGATCGAGTCGACGGTCGGCACCACGCACCTGGTGGTGCTGGACGGCGCGGCCCGCGACCCGGCGGGCGACCTCGTCCTGTGCGACGTGGCCCGCGAGGCCGGCGACGAACTCCTGCGCCAGCTGTGCGCGTTGGGCATCGACGAGGACGGGTCGATCGCCGTCGACGACATCGACCTGTCGCTGTCGCGGCGCGCGGACGCGGCCGAGAAGGAGGCTCCGGGCGAACCCGCCGACGCGGTCATCTGGGAACAGCTGACCGGGTCGACGCACGAGGAGTCGACGCTCTCCGCCACGTACTGCGCGTTCATGGTCCTGGCGACGATGATCGCCGCCTGTGGTGTCGTCCTGGACAACGCGGTCCTGATCGTGGGCGCCATGGCGGTCGGCCCCGAGTTCGGACCGCTCGCCGGGATCTGTACGGCGGTGGTGCGGCGGGCACCGAGGCTGGCCGTCCGGTCGACGCTGGCTCTGCTCGTGGGCTTCGCCGCGGCGATCGCGGCGACCACCGTCTTCAGCCTGGGCATGGACGGGCTCGACCTGTTCAGCCGGGAGCAGCTGGACGCGGACCGGCCCAACACCAGCTTCATCTGGCAGCCCGACCCGTTCTCGTTCGTGGTGGCCCTGCTCGCGGGCGCCGCCGGCACGCTCTCGCTGACCTCGGCCAAGTCCGGTGCGCTCGTGGGCGTCGCGATCTCGGTGACCACGGTCCCGGCGGGCGCGAACGCGGCCGTGGCGCTCAGCTACGGCGACCTGGCCCAGATGTGGGGCTCGGTCGAGCAACTGCTGCTCAACCTCTTCGGGATCGTCCTGGCCGGGGTGCTGACCCTCTACGCGCAGAAGGTGCTGTGGCGGACGCAGCGCGGCCGCTGGCGGCGCAGCCCGAGGACGAAGGCCCGACCGCACGGGTGAGGCCCCGTCAGGCTCTGCTGACGGGGCCTCACCGGGGGGCGTACGGCTCAGCCGAGCGCGGACTTCACGACGTCGGCGAGGCGCTGCGCGACCGAGCGGGCCTGCTCGATGTCGGCCGCCTCGACCATGACGCGGACCAGCGGCTCGGTGCCGGAGGGGCGCAGCAGGACCCGGCCGGTGGAGCCGAGCTCGCGCTCGGCGTCGGTGACGGCTGCGGCGAGTTCGCCGGAGGTGCCGACCCGGGCCTTGTCGACGTCCTTGACGTTGATCAGGATCTGCGGGAGGCGCTCCATCACGGCGGCCAGCTCGGCGAGGGACTTGCCGGTGGCGGCGACCCGGGCGGCGAGCATCAGGCCGGTGAGGGTGCCGTCGCCGGTGGTGGCGTGGTCGAGCACGATGACGTGCCCGGACTGCTCGCCGCCGAGCGCGAAGCCGTTCTCCTTCATGGATTCCAGGACGTAGCGGTCGCCGACCGCGGTCTGGACGAGGTGGAGGCCCTCGCGCTCCATGGCGAGCTTGAAGCCCAGGTTGGACATGACGGTGGCGACGACCGTGTCGCCGCGCAGCGTGCCGGCCTCGCGCATGGCGAGGGACAGCACGGCGAGGATCTGGTCGCCGTCGACCTCCTCGCCCGTGTGGTCGACCGCGAGGCAGCGGTCGGCGTCGCCGTCGTGGGCGATGCCGAAGTCGGCGCCGTGCTCGACGACGGCCGCCTTGAGGAGGTCGAGGTGGGTGGAGCCGCAGCCGTCGTTGATGTTGAGGCCGTCCGGCGCGGCGCCGATGGTGACGACCTCGGCACCGGCCCGGGAGAAGGCCTCGGGCGAGACGCGGGAGGCGGCGCCGTGGGCCTCGTCGAGGACGATCTTCAGCCCGTCGAGGCGGTTGGGCAGGACGGACAGGAGGTGGTCGACGTAGGTCTCGAAGCCCTCGTCGTAGTCGCGGACCCGGCCCACGCCGGCACCGGTCGGGCGCTCCCAGGGGGCGCCGGTGCGGTGCTCCTCGTACACGGCCTCGATCTTGTCCTCCAGCTCGTCGGCGAGCTTGTGGCCGCCGCGCGCGAAGAACTTGATGCCGTTGTCGGGCATGGCGTTGTGGCTGGCGGAGAGCATCACGCCGAGGTCGGCGCCGAGGACGCCGGTGAGGTGGGCCACGGCCGGGGTGGGCAGCACGCCGACGCGCAGCACGTCGACGCCCGCGCTGGCGAGACCGGCCACGACGGCCGCCTCCAGGAACTCTCCCGACGCCCGCGGGTCCCGCCCGACCACGGCGGTCGGCCGATGGCCCTCGAAGGTCCCCGCTTCGGCGAGCACGTGCGCCGCCGCGACCGACAGGCCGAGCGCGAGCTCCGCCGTCAGGTCCGCGTTGGCAACGCCGCGTACACCGTCGGTGCCGAAGAGTCGTCCCACAGCTGTCCTCCGAAAATACGTGCCCAAAAAGTGAAAGAGGTGATGAAAAAACGTACGCCCCGACGGCACGGGCAGTGCGCCGGGGCGTACGTACGAGCAGACCGAGCAGGCGATTAGCGCTTGCTGTACTGCGGGGCCTTGCGGGCCTTCTTGAGACCGGCCTTCTTCCGCTCGACCGCGCGGTCGTCACGGGAGAGGAAGCCGGCCTTCTTCAGCGCCGGGCGGTTGTTCTCGACGTCGGCCTCGTTGAGGGCGCGGGCCACGCCGAGGCGCAGGGCGCCGGCCTGGCCGGAGACGCCGCCACCCGCGATGCGGGCGATCACGTCGTAGCGGTTGTCGAGCTCGAGCACCTTGAAGGGCTCGTTGACTTCCTGCTGGTGCACCTTGTTGGGGAAGTAGTCCTCAAGGGTGCGACCGTTGATCTTCCACTTGCCGGTGCCCGGAACGATCCGGACGCGGGCGATGGCGTTCTTGCGACGGCCCAGGCCGGCGGCCGGCTGCGGGTCGCCGAAGCGGGACGCGAGGGACTCGGAGGTGTAGTCACCCTCGACGTTCTCGGTCTCGGTGGTGTACTCCTCGACGCCCTCGAACTCGTCGACGGGGGTCTCGGGGGTGGTCTCGGCCACGATGCTCCTCAGATTTCTTTCGTTCTTAGGGGGTGTGGCCGGAACTACTGCGCGACCTGGGTGATCTCGAACGGGACCGGCTGCTGGGCAGCGTGCGGGTGGTTCTCGCCCGCGTAGACCTTCAGCTTCGAGAGCATCTGACGGCCCAGGGAGTTCTTGGGGATCATGCCCTTGATGGCCTTCTCGACGGCCTTCTCGGGGTTCTTGTCCAGCAGCTCGTCGTAGCGGACGGAGCGCAGACCACCCGGGTAGCCAGAGTGGCGGTACGCCATCTTCTGGGTCTTCTTGTTGCCGGACAGGTGAACCTTGTCGGCGTTGATGATGATGACGAAGTCGCCCATGTCCATGTGGGGGGCGTAAACCGGCTTGTGCTTGCCTCGCAGGAGGTTCGCAGCCGTCGTCGCCAGACGGCCCAGGACGATGTCCTGCGCGTCGATGATGTGCCACTGGCGAGTGACATCGCCGGGCTTGGGGCTGTACGTACGCACTTCGTAGCCTTCGCTTCTTCAGTGGATGGAGTCCAGACACACCTGAAGCGATCATGCAGCTGGGGCCTGCACTGCCGGGCCGACGCCCGTATGCGAGCCACTGGTAACTGCTCCAGGGAACTTGCGCAAGGCCCCTCGCGTGAGAACGGCGAAGCCAATACGCATAACAAACCGCAACAGTACCCGCGCCACCCCCGACGGGTCAAAATGCCGCCGGCCCCCGGCTCTGCGCACGCTCCCCCGCCGATCACCCCCGGCTCAGCGCGCCCGCTCCACCCGGCGCTCGTCCCACACCGGCTCCGTCGTCTCCCGTACGACCCCGTCCGAGCCGAAGACCAGGTAGCGGTCGAAGCTCTTCGCGAACCAGCGGTCGTGGGTGACGGCCAGCACCGTGCCCTCGTACGCCTCCAGGCCGTCCTGGAGGGCCTCGGCCGACTCCAGGTCCAGGTTGTCCGTCGGCTCGTCCAGGAGCAGCGCCGTCGTGCCCGCCAGCTCCAGGAGCAGGATCTGGAACCGGGCCTGCTGGCCGCCCGACAGCTTGTCGAAGGACTGGTCGCCCTGCCGCTCCAGCTCGTACCGCCGCAGCACCGACATCGCGCCGCCCCGGTCCTTGGCGTGCTCCGTCCACAGGATGTCGACGAGCGAGCGTCCGGCCAGCTCGGGGTGGGCGTGGGTCTGCGCGAAGTGTCCCGGCACCACCCGGGCGCCCAGCTTCCACAGGCCCGTGTGGGCCACGCTCCCGTCCCCGGCGAGCAGCCGCAGGAAGTGCGACTTCCCGGAGCCGTTCGAGCCGAGGACGGCGACCCGCTCCCCGTAGAACACCTCCAGCGAGAACGGCTTCATCAGACCGGTCAGCTCAAGGTTCTCGCAGGTCACCGCCCGCACGCCGGTCCGGCCGCCGCGCAGCCGCATCCGGATGTCCTGCTCGCGCGGCGGCTCCGGCGGCGGGCCCGCCTCCTCGAACTTCCGCAGCCGGGTCTGCGCCGCCGCGTACCGCGACGCCATCTCGTGGCTGACCGCCGCCGCCTGCCGCAGGGTGACCACGAGCTTCTTCAGCTGGGCGTGCTTCTCCTCCCAGCGCCGTTTCAGCTCCTCGAAGCGGGCGAACCGCTCCCGCCGGGCCTCGTGGAAGGTGTCGAAGCCGCCGCCGTGCACCCACACGTCGGAACCGGCCGGTCCGGGCTCCACCGCGACGATCTTCTGGGCGGCCCGGGAGAGCAGCTCCCGGTCGTGGGAGATGAACAGCACGGTCTTGCGGGTCTCCCGCAGCCGCTCCTCCAGCCACCGCTTGCCGGGGACGTCCAGGTAGTTGTCCGGCTCGTCGAGGAGCAGCACCTCGTCGGAGCCGCGCAGCAGCGACTCCAGGACCAGCCGCTTCTGCTCGCCGCCGCTGAGCGTCCGCACCTGCCGGAACTGCGCCTTCTCGTACGGGACGCCGAGCGCCGCCATGGTGCAGACGTCCCAGAGGGTCTCCGCCTCGTACCCCTGCACCTCGGCCCAGTCGCTGAGGGCCTGCGCGTACCGCATCTGGGCGGCCTCGTCGTCGACGGTCATGATCAGGTGCTCGGCCTCGTCGACGGCCTTCGCGGCCTCCCGGATCCGCGGGTGCGCCACCGAGACCAGCAGGTCGCGGACGGTCGACTCGTCCCGCACCGACCCGACGAACTGCGGCATCACGCCGAGGCCGCCGCTGACGGTGACGGTGCCGCCGTGCGGCTTCAGCTCCCCGGCGATCATCCGGAGCAGGGTGGTCTTGCCGGCGCCGTTGGCCCCGACGAGGGCGACGACGGCGCCCTCCCCCACCCGGAACGAGGCGTCCCCGAGCAGGACCCTCCCGTCCGGAAGGTAGTACTCAAGATGCGCGGCCTCGACATGTCCCATGGGGTGCATTGTCGCCGCCCGCGTCGGCTTCCCCCAACCGGTTTAGGATGCGCGGCATGAGCTTTGGGGGACCGCAGTGGCCGCAGGAGCCGCACGCGCAGGGACAGCAGGGGTTCGGACCGCCGCCGCAGCCGCAGCCGTACGGGCCGCCGCAGGACCCGGGCCGGCAGGCACCCTGGGGGCCGCCGCAACCGCAACCTCCCAACCCCTTCCCGGGCGCGCAGGGCACCGACACCCCTGACTGGGGCGCCCTCGCCGACGCCTCGGCCTCCCGCAACCGCCGCAAGCGCCGCCTGATGCTCCTCGGCGGCGTCGTGGCCACGATCGCCGTCGGCGCGATCGTCGCGACCGCCGTCGTCGCCACCAACAGCAAGAACGACGAGGCCAAGAACGGCGGGCTCCCCACCGTCCCCGTCTCCCCCACCGGCTCCCCGACCCCCGAGCCGACGTTCTCCTCGGTCGCGCCGCCGCCCCCGCCGGACCCGAAGGACTACATCTCCGACCCGACGAAGGACAAGGCGCCGATCAGCGCCGAGGGCCTCTTCCCCGGCAAGAAGCTCAGCATGGACGGCCGCCCCTACAAGAAGGGCGCCACCTCCTCGACGACGAACTGCGCCTCGGTCACGCAGGGCGCCCTCGGCACGATCCTGAAGCGGCACGGCTGCGAGCGCGTGCTGCGCGCCACGTACGTCAAGGACGGCGTGGCCGTCACCGTCGGCGTCGCCGTACTGCCCTCCGAGGCCGCGGCCCTCACGGTCAAGAAGGAGGCCTCCGGCGGCATCGCCCCGCTGGCCGGCGCGGGCGTCGACGACTTCTGCCGCGCCACCGTCTGCCTGCGCCGCTCGAACTCCGTCGGCCGCTACGCCTACTTCACCCAGGCCGGCTTCACCGACGGCAGGAAGGTCACCAAGGCCGACCAGCCCGTCTTCCAGGCCAGCACCGACCTCGGCACCTTCGCCTTCAACCAGATCTACGCCCGCGGCCGCGCCCAGGCCTCAGCAGCAGCCAACGCTCCCGGGGAGTGACCGCTTGTTGCGCGCCTCCCGGTTCCGGGCGGCGAGCCGGTCGTCCGCCGGGTAGCCCACCTCTTCGAGGGTGAGCCCGTGCGGCCGTACGACGTGGACGGCCGAGTCGCGGACCCCGGCGGCCAGCACCTTGCCCGGCCAGTCCACCGGCCGGTGCCCGTCGCCGACGAAGAGCAGCGCGCCGACGAGCGAGCGGACCATGTTGTGGCAGAAGGCGTCGGCCTTGACCGTCGCCTCGAGGACGCCGTCGGGGCGCCGCTCCCAGCGCAGCTCCTGGAGGGTGCGGATGGTCGTCGCGCCCTCGCGCTTCTTGCAGTACGCGGCGAAGTCGTGCTCGCCGACGAGCGCGGTCGCGGCCTCGTTCATGGCGTCCATGTCGAGGGTCCAGTCGTGCCACAGGACGTGCCCGCGCAGCAGCGGGTCGACGCCGCCCGGGTCGTCGGTGACACGGTAGGCATAGCGGCGCCAGATCGCGGAGAAGCGCGCGTTGAAGCCCGCCGGGGCCTCCTCGACCTTCCACACCCGCACGTCGTGCGAGAGCCGCCCGGCGAGCCGCCGCAGCAGCTTGTCGCGGTGCTCGGCCCACAGCCCGACGGGCAGGTCGACGTGGGCCACCTGGCCCCGGGCGTGCACACCGGCGTCGGTGCGCCCGGCGACGGTCAGCTCGTACGTCTCCTTGGACCGGGTCACCGTACGCAGCGCGTCCTCGATGTCCCCCTGGACGGTCCGCTGCCCGCGGGCCTGCTTGGCCCAGCCGGAGAAGTCCTTGCCGTCGTACGAAAGGTCGAGCCGTACGCGTACGAACCCGTCCTGCACCTCATCGCTCACGCGGAAATCCTCTCAGACACACGGGAACGGGCCCGCACCCCAGGGGTACGGGCCCGTTCTCGGGAAATCGGCGGAACGCTTACGCGTCCTTCGCCTCGTCCTCGGTCGTCTCGACCGCGGCGGCCTCGTCGGCCTCCTTGACGGCGCGCTTCGTGGCGGCCTCGGCCTCGGCGACGGTCGCCTTCTTGGCGATCTCGCCCTCGACCAGCTCGATCACGGCCATCGGGGCGTTGTCGCCACGACGGTTGCCGATCTTGGTGATGCGGGTGTAGCCACCCGGGCGCTCGCTGTAGCGCGGGGCGATCTCGGTGAAGAGCGTGTGGACGACGCCCTTGTCCGTGATCGTCTGCAGCACGAGGCGACGGTTGTGGATGTCGCCCTTCTTCGCCTTGGTGATCAGGCGCTCGGCGACCGGACGCAGGCGGCGGGCCTTGGCCTCGGTCGTCGTGATGCGGCCGTGCTCGAAGAGGGACTTCGCCAGGTTGGCGAGCAGCAGACGCTCGTGAGCGGCGCTGCCACCGAGGCGGGCACCCTTGGCGGGACGCGGCATGGTGTTTCTCCTTGTGATCTGCACCGGCCGTATGAGGTACCGATGTCAGTGTCCGAGCAGGCGGTTACCTGTCGGAGACCCGCGCCCCCGAAGGGGCGCGGGGAACTGCGCGACCGGCCGGAGCCGGTCCGCAGGGTCGGTCAGTACTGCTCGGTCTCGACGAAGCCCGCGTCCGCGTCGTCGTCGGCGCCGAAGGCGTCGGCGGCGGCGGTCGGGTCGAATCCGGGCGGGCTGTCCTTGAGGGCCAGGCCCATGCCGGCCAGCTTCGCCTTGACCTCGTCGATCGACTTCGCACCGAAGTTGCGGATGTCGAGCAGGTCGGCCTCGGAACGCGCCACGAGCTCACCCACGGAGTGGATGCCCTCGC
This sequence comes from Streptomyces sp. NPDC003327, assembly GCF_053589515.1. Taxonomy (NCBI): domain Bacteria; kingdom Bacillati; phylum Actinomycetota; class Actinomycetes; order Kitasatosporales; family Streptomycetaceae; genus Streptomyces; species Streptomyces sp. NPDC003327. The sequence continues at coordinate 205,006 of NZ_JBSFSA010000005.1, forward strand.
GCTTGAGGCAGTTGTAGGAGCGGACCGTGAGCTCCAGCTCCTCGATCGGCAGCGCCAGGTCGGCGGCGAGGGCGGCGTCCGTCGGGGACGGGCCCATGTCGATGCCCTCGGCGTCGATGTTCAGCTCGCGGGCGAGACCGAACAGCTCGACCAGGGTCTTGCCGGCGGACGCCATGGCGTCGCGCGGGCGCATCGCCTGCTTGGTCTCGACGTCGACGATCAGCTTGTCGAAGTCGGTGCGCTGCTCGACTCGGGTCGCCTCGACCTTGTACGTGACCTTGAGCACCGGCGAGTAGATGGAGTCGACCGGGATACGGCCGATCTCCTGGCCCACCTGCTTGTTCTGCACGGCGGAGACGTAGCCGCGACCGCGCTCGACGGTCAGCTCCATCTCCAGCTTGCCCTTGCCGTTGAGCGTGGCGAGGACGAGGTCGGGGTTGTGCACCTCGACACCGGCCGGGGGCGCGATGTCGGCGGCGGTGACCAGACCCGGGCCCTGCTTGCGCAGGTACATCACGACCGGCTCGTCGTGCTCCGAGGAGACGACCAGCTGCTTGATGTTGAGGATGAGGTCGGTGACGTCCTCCTTGACGCCCGGCACGGTGGTGAACTCGTGCAGGACACCGTCGATGCGGATGCTGGTGACAGCGGCACCCGGGATCGAGGACAGGAGGGTACGGCGGAGGGAGTTGCCGAGGGTGTAGCCGAAGCCCGGCTCCAGCGGCTCGATGACGAACCGGGAGCGGAACTCGTCGACGACCTCTTCGGTCAGCGACGGACGCTGAGCGATAAGCATGTCTGTGTTTCCTTCAGTCGTGGACGCCCACTATTTGACGCCCGACGGCCACCGGGCGGAACCCGGTGGTGCAACTGCTACAAGGGTACGGGCGGCACGTCCCGGAGAGGGACGCACCGCCCGAAAGTCCTGCTCAAGCAGCCCGTGCGTCAGACGCGGCGGCGCTTGGGGGGACGGCAGCCGTTGTGCGGCGTGGGGGTGACGTCCTGGATCGAGCCGACCTCGAGGCCGGTGGCCTGGAGGGAGCGGATCGCGGTCTCACGGCCGGAGCCGGGACCCTTGACGAAGACGTCGACCTTGCGCATGCCGTGCTCCTGCGCGCGGCGGGCGGCCGACTCGGCGGCCATCTGCGCGGCGAAGGGGGTGGACTTGCGCGAGCCCTTGAAGCCGACGTGGCCGGCGGAGGCCCAGGAGATCACGTTGCCCGAGGGGTCCGTGATCGAGACGATCGTGTTGTTGAACGTGCTCTTGATGTGCGCGTGGCCGTGAGCGACGTTCTTCTTTTCCTTGCGGCGCACCTTCTTGGCAGCGCCCTGACGTCCCTTGGGGGGCATCTCTTACTCCTACGGGAGGTGGTCGGTCCTACAGCGAAGACCGCTTGGTCAAGCGTCCGCTGAGGACTACTTCTTGCCCGGCTTCTTCTTACCGGCGATGGCGCGACGCGGGCCCTTGCGGGTACGGGCGTTCGTGCTGGTGCGCTGGCCGCGGACGGGCAGGCCACGACGGTGGCGCAGACCCTGGTAGCAGCCGATCTCGACCTTGCGGCGGATGTCGGCGGCGATCTCGCGGCGGAGGTCACCCTCGGTCTGGAGGTTGGCGTCCACGTACTCGCGGATCTTGACGAGGTCCTCCTCGGCAAGGTCGCGGACACGGGTGGACGGGTTCACGCCGGTGGCGGCGAGGATCTCCTCGGACCGGGTGCGCCCGATACCGAAGACGTAGGTGAGTGCGACCACCACACGCTTTTCGCGCGGGATGTCAACACCGGAAACGCGTGCCATTCAATGGCTCCTGTGTTCTCGGGGGTCTGCTGCAGAACCGTTCCCGGCTGCCGTATGAGGTACAGGTCGGGTCCCCGGCCCCCGCCGGAGGTGTCGCCGGCCCTCGCGGGCTGGGCGGGCTCTGCTCATGTACGTATTGCTTGCGTCGCGCGAGATCTGCGGGAGTGCAGGTCGGTCGGCGTGCGTCAGCCCTGGCGCTGCTTGTGGCGCAGGTTGTCGCAGATGACCATGACCCGGCCGTGACGGCGGATCACCTTGCACTTGTCGCAGATCTTCTTGACGCTCGGCTTGACCTTCATGGGATGTGAGGTTCTCCGGGTCAGTGCCACCACCCGCGCGCGGAGGCGGGGTGCGGGCAAGATCTACTTGTAGCGGTAGACGATCCGGCCACGCGTCAGGTCGTACGGAGAGAGCTCCACGACGACCCGGTCGTCCGGAAGGATTCGGATGTAGTGCATCCGCATCTTGCCGGAGATGTGCGCGAGGACCTTGTGACCGTTCTGGAGCTCCACCTTGAACATGGCGTTCGGCAGGGACTCGATCACGGTGCCCTCGATTTCGATGGCACCTTGCTTCTTGGCCACGCTTCGCCTTTCGAATCGGCTACCTTGATCGACTCTCGCCCCACATGCGGACACACGGGTACACGAGAGCCGACGCATCAGTCTACGTCAGCCCCTCGGAAAAGACGAATCGGGAAGTCTGCCCACCCGTCAAGATCCTTACGCAAGGAGCCACGCCGCGGGGATACGACTACGCCAGCGGATCCGGCGCCGCCGTCACGCCCAGCTCCGCCAGCTTCGCCTTGCCGCCGTCGACCGCGGTCAGGACCAGGGGGCCGTCCTCCGTGAGGGCCACGCTGTGCTCCCAGTGGGAGGACCAGGTGCCGTCCGTCGTGATGACGGTCCAGTCGTCCTCCAGGACCTCCGTCCTCGGCGTACCGAGGGAGACCATCGGCTCGATCGCCAGGCAGAAGCCGGGGACCAGCTTCGGGCCCTTGCCGCGCTTGCGGGAGACGTAGTTCAGGAGGTGCGGCTCCATGTGCATCTCGGTGCCGATGCCGTGGCCGCCGTAGTCCTCGATGATCCCGTACCGGCCGAGGCTGTGGTCACCGACCGCGGGCCGCGGCTGGCGCTTGATGTACGACTCGATCGCCTTCGACACGTCCACCAGCCGGTTGCCGAGCCGCATCGCCGCGATGCCGGCCCACATCGACTCCTCCGTCACCCGGGAGAGCTCGACCAGCTCCGGCGCGTGGCCGGTGCCCACGAAGGCCGTGTACGCGGCGTCGCCGTGCCAGCCGTCCACGATCGCGCCGCAGTCGATGGAGATGATGTCGCCGTCCTTGAGGACGGTCTTCTCGTCGGGGATGCCGTGGACGACCACCTCGTTCACCGAGGTGCAGATCGTCGCGGGGAACCCGCCGTACCCGAGGAAGTTCGACTTCGCCCCGTGGTCGGCGATGACCTTCCGCGCGACCTCGTCCAGGTCCTTCGTCGTGGCGCCGGGCACGGCGGCCTCACGGGTCGCCGCGTGGATGGCGGCGACGACCAGCCCCGCCTCGCGCATCTTCGCGATCTGCTCGGGGGTCTTGATCTGCACCATCGTGGCCGGGGCCTTTCCATCGAGTACGGGGAACAGAACAACGATACGGCCGCGGCGCCCCGAGGGGCACCGCGGCCGTATCGAACGAACCAGGGGTTACTTCTTGAGCGCGGCCATGGCCTTCGCCGTGACCTCGTCCACCTTGCCGAGCGCCGAGATCGTCACGACCAGGTTCTGCGCCCGGTAGTAGTCGATGATCGGCTCGGTCTGCGTGTGGTAGACCTCCAGGCGCTTGCGGACCGTCTCCTCGGAGTCGTCCGGGCGCTGGTACAGCTCGCCGCCGCAGGCGTCACAGACGCCCTCGGTCCGCGGCGCGTTGTAGACCACGTGGAAGACGTGCGCGCTGTCGTTGCGGCAGATGCGGCGACCCGCGATCCGCTTCACGACCTCGTCCTCGGGGACCTCCAGGTCCAGGACCGCGTCCAGCTGCATGTCCTCGGTCTTGAGGACAGCGTCCAGCGCCTCGGCCTGGGCCACGTTCCGCGGGAAACCGTCGAGCAGGAAGCCGTTGGCGGCGTCCGGCTGCTCCATCCGGTCCTTGGCCATCCCGATCGTCACCTCGTCGGGCACGAGGTCGCCGGCGTCCATGAACGCCTTGGCCTTCAGACCCAGCTCCGTGCCCTGCGAGATGTTGGCGCGGAACAGGTCGCCCGTGGAGATGTGCGGGATGTCCAGGTTCTTGGCAAGGAACGCGGCCTGCGTACCCTTGCCGGCCCCGGGCGGTCCGACGAGGACGATTCGCATCAGCGGAGGAACCCTTCGTAATTGCGCTGCTGGAGCTGGCTCTCGATCTGCTTCACGGTCTCCAGCCCCACACCCACGATGATGAGGATGCTCGTTCCACCGAAGGGGAAGTTGGCATTGGCGCCACCGAAGCCTGCCAACGCCATCGTCGGCACAAGAGCGATCAGACCCAAGTACAGCGAGCCCGGCCAAGTGATCCGGTTGAGCACGTAGCTCAGGTACTCGGCAGTAGGTCGACCAGCCCGGATACCCGGGATGAAGCCACCATACTTCTTCATGTTGTCGGCGACTTCCTCGGGGTTGAACGAGATCGCCACGTAGAAGAAGGCGAAGAACACGATCAGGAGGAAGTAGGTGGCGATGTAATACGGGTGGTCACCCTTGACGAAGTGGGCTTCGATCCACGTCTTCCAGCCCGCGGTGGAGTTCGAGAACTGCGCGATCAGGGCCGGGATGTAGAGCAGCGACGAGGCGAAGATGACAGGAATCACACCCGCCTGGTTCACCTTCAACGGGATGTACGTGGACGTTCCGCCGTAGGAACGCCGGCCGATCATCCGCTTCGCGTACTGCACCGGGATGCGCCGCTGGGCCTGCTCGACGAAGACGACCAGGGCCACCATGACGAAGCCGATGATGATGACGGTGCCGAACTCGATCCAGCCCTTGGCGAGCTTGCCGCTCTCCTTGATGGCCCACAGGGCGCCCGGGAAGCCGGCGGCGATCGAGATGAACATCAGGATCGACATGCCGTTGCCGATGCCGCGGTCGGTGATGAGCTCACCGAGCCACATCACGACGGCGGTGCCCGCGGTCATCGTGATGACCATGGTGGCGATGGTGAAGATCGACGGGTCGGGGACGACCTGGTCCGCGACGGTGCAGCCGCTGAAGAGCGCACCGCTCTTGGCGGTGGCGACGAGACCGGTGCCCTGGAGGATGGCGAGGGCGATCGTCAGGTACCGGGTGTACTGCGTGATCTTCGCGGTACCGGACTGACCCTCCTTCTTGAGGGCCTCCAGCCTCGGGATCACGACGGTGAGCAGCTGCAGGATGATGCTCGCCGTGATGTACGGCATGATGCCGAGCGCGAAGATGGTGATCTGCAGCAGCGCCCCGCCACTGAACATGTTGACCAGGCCGAACAGGCTGTTGTTGCCCTGGCTCGCCTGATCCACACACTGCTGGACGGCCTCGTAGCTGACACCGGGGACGGGGATGTGCGCCCCGAGCCGGTACAGCACGACGATGCCGAGCGTGAAGAGCAGCTTCTTGCGCAGGTCGGGCGTCTTGAACGCCCGGGCGAACGCGGTAAGCACGGTGCCTCCTGCGACCCCCGCGCTAAGCGTCAGAGGTGACGGTCTTGAGGTTCGACGAATAGGTATCGGTCATCGATCCCGTGCGGGCATACCGCACGGAGCCTAGACAGTGCACGCCACCTTACCGGCGACCATGCCCCCCTAGGAACGACCAACCGGGGATGCCCCTTTTGGGAGGCATCCCCGGTCGGATGGTTCAAGCCATCGAGTCGTCTCAGACGAGCTCGGTGACGGTGCCGCCGGCGGCGGCGATCTTCTCCTTGGCGGAGCCGGAGACGGCGTCAACCGTCACCTGCAGCGCCACGGAGACCTCGCCGGTGCCGAGCACCTTGACGAGCTGGTTCTTGCGAACCGCACCCTTGGCGACCAGGTCGGCCACCGTGACCTCGCCACCCTGCGGGTAGAGCGCGGCCAGCTTGTCCAGGTTCACGACCTGGTACTCGGTGCGGAAGGGGTTCTTGAAGCCCTTCAGCTTCGGGAGGCGCATGTGGAGCGGCATCTGGCCACCCTCGAAGCGCTCCGGAACCTGGTAGCGGGCCTTCGTGCCCTTCGTACCACGACCGGCCGTCTTACCCTTGGAGCCTTCACCACGACCGACACGGGTCTTCGCGGTCTTGGCACCGGGGGCGGGACGGAGGTTGTGGACCTTCAGCGGGTTGTTCTCCGCCATGTCAGTCGACCTCCTCGACCGTCACGAGGTGGCGGACGGTGTGCACCATTCCGCGGAACTCGGGGCGGTCCTCCTTGACGACCTGCGTGTTGATGCCCTTGAGGCCAAGGGAACGCAGGGTGTCGCGGTGGTTCTGCTTGCTGCCGATGTACGACTTCGTCTGCGTGATCTTGAGGCGAGCCATTACGCACCCGCTCCCGCACGCGCACGGAGCAGAGCCGCGGGGGCGACGTCCTCGAGCGGCAGACCACGGCGGGCCGCGATCTCCTCGGGACGCTGCAGGCCCTTCAGGGCCTCCACGGTCGCGTGCACGATGTTGATCGCGTTGTCGGAGCCGAGCGACTTCGACAGGATGTCGTGGACGCCGGCGCACTCCAGGACGGCGCGCACCGGGCCACCGGCGATCACACCGGTACCGGGGGAGGCGGGCTTCAGCAGAACGACGCCCGCCGCCTTCTCACCCTGGATGGGGTGGGGGATGGTGCCCTGGATACGGGGGACCTTGAAGAAGTGCTTCTTGGCCTCCTCCACACCCTTGGCGATGGCGGCCGGCACCTCCTTGGCCTTGCCGTAACCGACACCCACGGTGCCGTCACCGTCGCCCACCACGACCAGCGCGGTGAAGCTGAAGCGACGACCACCCTTGACAACCTTGGCGACGCGGTTGATCGCGACTACGCGCTCAACGTACGCGGTCTTCTCGGCGGCGGCAGCGCCACCGTCGCGGCCCTTCCGGTCCCGCCGCTCGCCGCCACCGGCACCGCTACCGCGGCGCTGGGGTCCAGCCATTGGAATACCTCTCTCTGTTACGTCCGTTAGTCCCGGAACCGGGGCTTAGAACTTCAGCCCGGCTTCGCGGGCGGCGTCAGCCAGAGCGGCAATGCGCCCGGCGTACCTGTTGCCACCACGGTCGAACACGACGGCCTCGACACCGGCGGCCTTGGCGCGCTCAGCGACCAGGGCACCGACCTGCTTGGCCTGCGCGGACTTGTCACCCTCGCCACCACGGACCGACGCGTCCAGGTGCGACGCCGACGCAAGGGTGTGGCCCTTGAGGTCGTCGATGACCTGAGCGGTGATACCGCGGTTGGAACGCGTCACGACGAGGCGCGGACGCTCCGCCGTACCCGACACGTTCTTACGGATGCGCAGGTGACGGCGCGCCTTCGCAGCGCGCTTGTAAGCGTCGCCCTTGGCGATCTTGACACCGTATGCCATGGCTTACTTACCAGCCTTTCCGACCTTGCGGCGGATGACCTCGCCCGCGTACTTCACGCCCTTGGCCTTGTACGGGTCGGGCTTGCGAAGCTTGCGGATGTTCGCGGCGACCTCGCCGACCTTCTGCTTGTCGATGCCCTCGACCGAGAACTTGGTCGGCGACTCGACCTTGAAGGAGATGCCCTCGGGCGCCTCCACCAGGATCGGGTGGCTGTAGCCGAGCTGGAACTCCAGGTTGGAGCCCTTCGCGGCAACGCGGTAACCGACACCGCTGATCTCGAGCGCCTTCACGTACCCCTGGGTCACACCGGTGATCATGTTGGCCACCAGCGTGCGGGACAGGCCGTGGAGGGCCTTGTTCTGACGCTCGTCGTTGGGGCGGGTGACGTTCAGAACGCCGTCCTCGCCCTTAACGATCTCGATCGGCGCGGCGACGGTGTGGCTCAGGGTGCCCTTGGAACCCTTGACCGTGACCGTGCGGCCCTCGATGGTGACGTCCACGCCGGCGGGAACCGTGATGGGGAGCTTGCCAATACGCGACATTAGCTATTCCTCCGTTCCCGACTACCAGACGTAGGCGAGGACTTCCCCACCCACGCCCTTCTTCTGCGCCTGCTGGCCGGTCAGGAGACCGTGGGACGTGGAGATGATCGCCACGCCCAGGCCGCCGAGGACCTTCGGCAGGTTGGTGGACTTCGCGTAAACCCGGAGGCCGGGCTTCGAGATCCGCTTGATGCCCGCGATGGAGCGCTCACGGTTCGGACCGAACTTGAGCTCGAGGACGAGGTTCTTGCCGACCTCGGCGTCCTCGACCTTCCAGCCCGTGATGAAGCCCTCCTGCTGGAGGATTTCCGCGATGTGAGACTTGATCTTGCTGTGCGGCATCGTCACGGAGTCGTGGTACGCCGAGTTCGCGTTACGCAGACGCGTGAGCATGTCTGCGATCGGATCAGTCATGGTCATGAATTGGCCTTCGGCCTCTCTCGCCGGGGTTTCCTGTATGCGCCATCCCTCTCCCCACACAGGGGCGGGACGGGTGCGGCGCGGGGACCTACGGCGTAGTAAGTCGGTAGGGCGGCGGACGCCCAACCCCACTAGCCTAAGCCATGTGGGGTCGGACCTCCGCCAACCCAATACTTACCGAGAGACTCCGGTCATTCACCAACGCCCAGTGGGCGCCGGGGAATTACCAGGAGCTCTTGGTCACGCCCGGCAGCTCGCCACGGTGAGCCATCTCACGAAGGCACACGCGGCACAGGCCGAACTTGCGGTACACGGAGTGGGGACGACCGCAGCGCTGGCAGCGGGTGTACGCACGCACACCGAACTTGGGCTTGCGGGCAGCCTTCGCGATGAGAGCCTTCTTCGCCATCTCGCTTACGCCTCCTTGAACGGGAAGCCGAGGTGACGCAGAAGGGCACGGCCCTCGTCGTCGTTGGTCGCCGTGGTGACCACGGTGATGTCCATACCCCGGACACGGTCGATCTTGTCCTGGTCGATCTCGTGGAACATGACCTGCTCCGTGAGACCGAAGGTGTAGTTGCCACGGCCGTCGAACTGCTTGGGGGACAGGCCGCGGAAGTCGCGGATGCGCGGGAGCGCGAGCGACAGGGTGCGGTCCAGGAACTCCCACATGCGGTCGCCACGGAGCGTGACGTGAGCACCGATCGGCTGACCCTCACGCAGCTTGAACTGCGCGATGGACTTGCGGGCCTTGGTGACGGCCGGCTTCTGACCGGTGATCGTGGTGAGGTCGCGGATGGCGCCGTCGATCAGCTTCGAGTCACGGGCGGCGTCGCCGACACCCATGTTGACCACGATCTTCACGAGGCCGGGGATCTGCATGACGTTCTCGTACGAGAACTCCTCACGCAGCTTGCCCGCGATCTCCTCGCGGTACTTCGTCTTGAGACGCGGAGTGGTGGTAGCCATCAGATGTCCTCACCCGTCCGCTTGGCAACGCGGATCTTGTTGCCCTCGTCGTCGAAGCGGTAACCGACACGCGTGACGACCTTCTTGCCGTCCTTCTCCACGACCAGCTGGACGTTGGAGACGTGGACCGGAGCCTCGGTCGTGACGATGCCACCGGCCTGCGAGGGGCCGGCCTTGGTGTGCTTCTTGACCCGGTTGACACCCTCGACCAGGACGCGGGACTCGGCGGGGAAGGCCGCGATGACCTTGCCCTGCTTGCCCTTGTCCTTGCCGGTGATGACCTGGACCAGGTCGCCCTTCTTGATCTTCATGCTTACAGCACCTCCGGCGCGAGCGAGATGATCTTCATGAACTTCTTCTCGCGCAGCTCACGGCCCACCGGGCCGAAGATACGGGTGCCGCGAGGGTCGCCGTCGTTCTTCAGAATGACGGCGGCGTTCTCGTCGAAGCGGATGTACGAGCCGTCCTGGCGGCGGCGCTCCTTGACGGTGCGAACGATGACCGCCTTGACGACGTCACCCTTCTTCACGTTGCCACCGGGGATCGCGTCCTTGACGGTGGCGACGATGACGTCACCGATGCCCGCGTAGCGGCGACCCGAGCCACCGAGAACACGGATGCAAAGGATCTCCTTGGCACCAGTGTTGTCGGCGACGCGAAGTCGCGACTCCTGCTGGATCACGTCTATCTCCTGATTGTCTGCCGGTTCCCGGCCGGGGCTTCACGCGGAAGCCCCGGCCGAGCCTGGCGGAACTGTTCCTAGGGAGTCCCCCTAGGAGGGATTACTTGGCCTTCTCGAGGATCTCGACGACACGCCAGTGCTTCGACGCCGAGAGCTTCCGGGTCTCCATCAGGAGGACGCGGTCGCCGACGCCGGCAGCGTTCTGCTCGTCGTGAGCCTTGAGCTTGTTCGTACGGCGGATGACCTTGCCGTACAGCGCGTGCTTGACGCGGTCCTCGACAGCGACGACGACGGTCTTGTCCATCTTGTCGCTGACGACGAGGCCCTCACGGACCTTGCGGGCGTTGCGCTCGGTCTTCTCAGTCACGTTGTTCTCGCTCATCAGGCGTTCTCCACCGTCTCGATGCCCAGCTCGCGCTCACGCATCAGGGTGTAGATCCGGGCGATGTCCTTACGGACGGACTTGAGCCGACCGTGGTTCTCGAGCTGGCCCGTCGCCGCCTGGAAGCGGAGGTTGAACAGCTCTTCCTTGGCCTCGCGGAGCTTGGCGACAAGCTCCTCGTTGCCCAGCTCGCGCAGCTCGGACGCCTTGGTACCGGCCGACATCACAGCTCACCTGCCTCGCGCTTAACGATCTTGCACTTCATCGGCAGCTTGTGAGCCGCACGAGTCAGGGCCTCACGCGCGATCTTCTCGTTCGGGTAGGACAGCTCGAACATCACCCGACCGGGCTTGACGTTCGCGATCCACCACTCCGGCGAACCCTTACCGGAACCCATGCGGGTCTCGGCAGGCTTCTTCGTGAGCGGGCGGTCCGGGTAGATGTTGATCCAGACCTTGCCGCCACGCTTGATGTGGCGGGTCATCGCGATACGGGCCGCCTCGATCTGGCGGTTGGTCACGTACGCCGGAGTGAGGGCCTGAATGCCGTACTCGCCGAACGCAACCTGCGTACCACCCTTGGACATACCGCTGCGCTTCGGGTGGTGCTGCTTGCGGTGCTTGACCCTACGGGGGATCAGCATTTCGGTCAGGCCTCCGTTCCGGTGCTCTCAGCCGGAGCGGCGGCAGCGGCCTCGGCCTTGGGGGCCTCGGCGGCAGCAGCCTGCTGCGGCTTGCGACCGCGACCGCCACGCTCGCCACCGCGGCCACCACGGCCGGCCGGGCGGTCAGCACCGCCACGGGCCGGGCGGTTGCCGGCGCGGGCGGCGGCGTTCTCGGCGCGGACCTCGGCGATGTTCTTGACGTCGCCCTTGTAGATCCAGACCTTCACGCCGATGCGGCCGAAGGTCGTCTTGGCCTCGAAGAAGCCGTACTCGACGTTCGCGCGGAGCGTGTGCAGCGGCACACGACCCTCGCGGTAGAACTCCGAGCGGGACATCTCGGCACCGCCGAGACGGCCACCACACTGGATCTTGATGCCCTTGGCGCCGGCCTTCATGGCGGACTGCATGCTCTTGCGCATGGCCCGACGGAAGGAGACGCGGGAGGACAGCTGCTCGGCCACGGCCTGGGCCACGAGCTGAGCGTCGACCTCGGGGTTCTTGACCTCGAGGATGTTCAGCTGGACCTGCTTGCCCGTGAGCTTCTCGAGGTCGCCGCGGATGCGGTCGGCCTCGGCGCCACGGCGGCCGATCACGATGCCCGGACGGGCGGTGTGGATGTCGACGCGGACGCGGTCGCGGGTGCGCTCGATCTCAACCTTCGAGATGCCGGCGCGCTCCATGCCGGACGTCATCATCCGACGGATGGCGACGTCTTCCTTGACGTAGTCCTTGTACAGCTTGTCGGCGTACCAGCGGGACTTGAAGTCCGTGGTGATGCCGAGCCGGAACCCATGCGGGTTAACCTTCTGGCCCATTACCGGGTTCCTTCCTTGCTGCTGACGACCACGGTGATGTGGCTGGTCCGCTTGCGGATCCGGTAGGCACGGCCCTGAGCACGCGGACGGAACCGCTTCAGGGTCGGGCCCTCGTCGACGTACGCCTCGCTGATGAACAGCGAAGAGGCGTCCGTGTGGTCGTAGTTGTGCGCGGCGTTGGCGATGGCGCTGTCAAGCACCTTGCCGACCGGCACGCTCGCGGCCTGCGGGGCGAAACGCAGGACCGCCTGAGCCTCCGTGGCGTCCATGCCACGGATCAGGTCCACCACGCGGCGGGCCTTCATGGGCGTGACGCGGATGTACCGCGCCTGGGCCCTGGCTTCCATGGTTGTCCCTTCAGTGTCTGTCATTGGTCTTTCACACCCCGCTGACTAGCGGCGCTTCGACTTCCGGTCTTCCTTGACGTGACCCCGGAAGGTGCGCGTCGGCGAGAACTCGCCGAGCTTGTGGCCGACCATCGACTCGGTGACAAACACCGGGATGTGGGTCTTGCCGTTGTGCACCGCGATCGTGTGGCCGAGCATGGCCGGGATGATCATCGAGCGGCGGGACCAGGTCTTGATGACGTTCTTGGTACCGGCTTCGTTCTGGGCGTCCACCTTCTTGATGAGGTGGTCGTCGACGAAGGGTCCCTTCTTGAGACTGCGCGGCATCTAAACCCGCTCCTAGCGCTTCTTGTTCGTCTTGCGGCGGCGGACGATGTACTTGTTCGAAGCCTTCTTCGGCGAACGAGTACGACCCTCCTTCTGACCCCACGGGGAGACCGGGTGGCGACCACCGGAGGTCTTGCCCTCACCACCACCGTGCGGGTGGTCAACCGGGTTCATCGCCACACCGCGGACGGTCGGGCGAACGCCCAGCCAGCGCTTGCGGCCGGCCTTACCCCAGTTGATGTTCGACTGCTCGGCGTTGCCGACCTCACCGATGGTGGCGCGGCAACGGGCGTCGACCAGGCGGATCTCGCCGGAAGGCATGCGGAGGTGGGCCATCGTGCCCTCCTTCGCCAGCAGCTGCACGGAGGCACCCGCGGAACGGGCGAACTTGGCGCCACCACCGGGACGGAGCTCGATCGCGTGGATCGTGGTACCGACCGGGATGTTGCGGAGCGCCAGGTTGTTGCCGGGCTTGATGTCCGCACCGGGGCCGTTCTCGACGCGGTCGCCCTGCGTCAGGCCCTTCGGGGCGATGATGTAGCGCTTCTCGCCGTCCGCGTAGTGGAGCAGCGCGATGCGCGCGGTGCGGTTCGGGTCGTACTCGATGTGAGCGACCTTGGCCGGCACGCCGTCCTTGTCGTGGCGACGGAAGTCGATCAGACGGTAGGCACGCTTGTGGCCACCGCCCTGGTGACGGACGGTCACACGACCGGTGTTGTTACGGCCGCCCTTGCTGTGCAGGGGGCGGACCAGCGACTTCTCCGGCGTGGACCGCGTGATCTCGACGAAGTCGGCTACGGAGGAGCCACGGCGGCCCGGCGTAGTCGGCTTGTACTTGCGGATTCCCATTTCTCAGTCCTCGTCCGATTCCGGACGATCCAGACCGCCCTTAGGCGGTCGGACCGCCGAAGATGTCGATACGGTTGCCCTCGGCGAGGGTCACGATGGCGCGCTTGGTGTCCTTGCGCTTGCCGAAACCGGTGCGGGTGCGCTTGCGCTTGCCCTGGCGGTTGATCGTGTTGACCCCGGTGACCTTGACCGAGAAGACCGCCTCGACGGCCTGCTTGATCTGGGTCTTGTTGGCGCCGGGCGCGACGATGAACGTGTACTTGTTCTCGTCGAGCAGCGCGTAGCTCTTCTCGGAGACAACCGGCTTGACGAGGACGTCACGCGGGTCCGTGAAGGTCTTGCTGGTGATCGTGGCCTCGGACATCAGGCCTCGCTCCCTTCGTTGTCAGCGGCCTTGGGGCCAGACACGAAGGACTCGAGGGCGGCCTGGGTGAAGACCACGTCGTCGGATCGCATCACGTCGTACGTGTTCAGCTGGCCCGGCTCCAGGATGTGGACCTGGGGCAGGTTGCGGGCGGACAGCCACGCGGCCTCGTCCGAGCGCTCGGCGACCAGGAGCAGGTTCTTGCGCTCCGAGATCTTGCCGAACAGCGTCTTGGCGGCCTTGGTGGAGATGCCACCCTCGACCACGCCGGAGACGACGTGGATGCGGGAGTGGTTCGCCCGGTCGGAGAGGGCACCGCGGAGGGCGGCGGCCTTCATCTTCTTGGGGGTGCGCTGCGAGTAGTCACGCGGCACGGGACCGTGCACGACGCCACCACCGGCGAACTGCGGGGCGCGGGTCGAACCCTGACGGGCGCGGCCGGTGCCCTTCTGGCGGTACGGCTTCTTGCCACCACCGCGGACCTCGCCACGCGTCTTGGTCTTGTGGGTGCCCTGGCGGGCAGCCGCAAGCTGCGCGACGACGACCTGGTGGATCAGCGGGATGCTGACCTTGGCCTCGAAGATCTCGGCCGGGAGCTCGACGGTCCCGGTCTTGTCGCCGGAGGGCGACAGAATGTCAATGGTGCTCATATCCTCAGGCCCCCTTGGCCGCGGTGCGGACCAGGACGAGGCCGCCGTTCGGACCGGGGACCGCGCCCTTGATGAGCAGCAGACCCTTCTCCGCGTCAACGGCGTGAACGGTCAGGTTCTGGGTGGTCACGCGCTCGTTGCCCATGCGGCCGGCCATGCGCATGCCCTTGAAGACGCGGCCCGGGGTGGCGCAGCCACCGATCGAACCCGGCTTGCGGTGCACGCGGTGGGCACCGTGGGAGGCCTTGCCACCACGGAAGTTGTGGCGCTTCATGGCACCGGCGAAGCCCTTGCCCTTGCTCTTGCCGGTCACGTCGACCTTGATGCCGGCCTCGAACACCTCAGCGGTGATCTCCTGGCCGAGGGTGTACTCGCTGGCGTCAGCGGTACGGATCTCGACGAGGTGGCGGCGGGGGGTGACGTCGGCCTTCGCGAAGTGGCCCTTGAGGGGCTTGTTCACCTTGCGCGGGTCGATCTCGCCGAACGCGATCTGGACGGACTCGTAGCCGTCGACGTCGTTCGTACGGACCTGGGTCACGACGTTCGGGCCGGCCTTGACGACGGTCACGGGAACAACGCGGTTGTTCTCGTCCCAGACCTGCGTCATGCCGAGCTTCTCGCCGAGGATGCCCTTGATCTGCTTAGCCATTCTCAGATCACCGGCCTTCAGAGCTTGATCTCGATGTCGACACCGGCCGGGAGGTCGAGTCGCATCAGGGAGTCAACGGTCTTGGGGGTCGGGTCGAGAATGTCGATCAGGCGCTTGTGCGTGCGCATCTCGAAGTGCTCGCGCGAGTCCTTGTACTTGTGCGGCGACTTGATGACGCAGTACACGTTCTTCTCAGTGGGCAGCGGCACCGGGCCCGCGACCGACGCACCAGTGCGGGTCACCGTCTCGACGATCTTCTTCGCCGAGGAGTCGATGACCTCGTGGTCGTAGGCCTTGAGCCGGATGCGGATCTTCTGTCCCGCCATGGCTACTCAGTAGTCCTTTGTCTCGTCAACGCTCTGGAACCCGGGGGATCTGTAGACCCCTCCTCCGACCCACGCGGTCGGGCGTGTCGCACTCCCTCTACGAAGAAATCCCTAGGGATCTCCCAACCAAGGGGGTACGGGCCCTGAAAACCCGCGAAGCCGGGGGCGGAACACCCACCGGGTGCCTGGTCGGCACCCCGCTGACACTTCCCGGAAGATTCCCGTACGTCCGCTCCTGAGAAGGGGCGACGAGTACTGTGGGACTCGCTTCCGGTCCTCCCGGCGGGAGGCGCGCAGCATCGATACTCAACCGAGCAACCCCGACAGTCTGCCATACGGGGCCATGCCGCCGCCAATCGGGATCGAAGACTGTACCCCACGTCACGTACGCCTACACGCGAGGGCGCGCGGCGGCCGCTGCGCGCAGGCAGGCCCGGCCCTCAGGACAGCCGGCGGGCCCGGGACGTCAGGTGGCGGCGTTCCGGGGCGCTCGGGGTGCGGCGGGCCGCTTCGCGGTAGGCGGTGGCCGCCGCCGCGGTGTCGCCGAGGAGTTCCAGCAGGTGGGCGCGGGTCGCGAGCAGACGGTGGTGGTGGGCGAGGCGCCGGTCCTCCGCCAGGGCGTCGAGCAGCGCGAGACCGGCGGCCGGGCCGTGGACCATCGCGACGGCGACCGCGCGGTTGAGCGTGACCATCGGGCCCGGGGCCGCGTGCTCCAGGAGGTCGTACAGGGCGAGGATCTGCGGCCAGTCCGTGGTCTCCGTGGACGCGGCCTCGTCGTGGACGGCCGCGATCGCCGCCTGCAGCTGGTAGGGCCCGACCCGGCCCTTCGGCAGGGTGGCGCTGATCAGCGCGACGCCCTCGGCCACGAGCCGGTGGTCCCAGGCGCTCCGGTCCTGTTCCGCGAGCGGGACGAGGTCGCCGTGCGGGCCCGTCCGGGCGGGGCGGCGGGCGTCGGTGAGGAGCATCAGGGCGAGCAGGCCCGCGGTCTCCTCGTCGTCGGGCACGAGCCGGTGCAGCAGCCGGGCGAGCCGGATCGCCTCCGTGGACAGCGCAGGCGCCGTCAGCGCCTCGCCGCCGCTGGCGGTGTACCCCTCGTTGAAGATCAGGTACAGCACGTGCCGCACCTCGACGAGCCGGGCCGCCCGCTCCTCCCCCCGCGGCGGGGCGAGCTTCCAGCCGCCCTCGCGGATCGTCTGCTTGGCCCGGCTGATCCGCTGCGCCATCGTCGACTCGGGTACGAGGAACGCGGCGGCGATCTGCGCGGTGGTGAGGCCGCCGACGGCCCGCAGGGTGAGCGCGATCCGGCTCGGCGGGGTCAACTCGGGGCGGCAGCACAGGAAGAGCAGGGCGAGCGAGTCGTCCCGGTCGCTCCCGGGGACGTCGTCCGCGGCGCGCGCGAGCAGCTCCGCGTCGGGGGTGGCGAGCGCCACGGCCTCCTCGCGGCGGCGGCGCGCGGCCTCGCTGCGGACGAGGTCGACGTACCTGCGGGTGGCGACCGTGAGGAGCCAGGCGCGCGGGGAGTCGGGGATCCCGTCCTCGGGCCACTGCCGGGCGGCGGAGATCAGGGTCTCCTGGAGGGCGTCCTCGCAGAGGTCGAAGCTGCCGTGGCGGCGGACGAGCACCCCGAGGACCTGCGGCGCGTGCGCGCGCAGCAGGTCCTCGATCTCGCCGGTCCCGGTCACACGTCCGCCGCGGACTCGTGCAGGACCGGCCAGAGCTCGACCGGGTCGACGTCGGCGAAGGGCATGTCGGCGGCGATCTGCTGGGCGCGCTCCGGGCTGTCGCAGTCGAGCAGGTAGAAGCTGGCGAGGTACTCCTTGGTCTCCAGGTAGGGGCCGTCCGTGACGGCGGGCGCCCCGCCCTCGCGCCGTACCAGCTGGGCGGCGGCCGCGTCGGCGAGGCCGTAGGCGCCGATCAGCTCGCCGCTCTCCCGGTACTTCCGGTTGAAGGCCTCCTGCCGGGCTATCGCCTCGGGCCAGGCCTCGGCCGGGAAGGAGTCCCACTTGGCCTGGTTGCCGTAGATCATCGCGACGTACTTCATCTCGGGTGTCCTCCCCGTTCCGCCCGCCCCTGTGGCGCGCTTTCACCCTGGGGTCGGATCAAGGATCGCGTCCTCGACATCGCGGCGCCGGATTTCCAAGATTTTTTCACGGGGGTCGGCGACTCCCGCACAACCCCTGCGCCCCGCGATCCGTCTTGCTCAGGACCGATCAGTGAAGGGCAAACCCGTGCACATTCCTCCCCGTCGGCGGACGGTTCTGGCCACCGCCCTCGCGGCCACGGCCGCGGCCGCGGCGAGCGCCACCGGGTGCTCCGTGCCCGCGCCGCGCAGGACCGCGCCGACCGCCGACCCGGCGCCGGGGAAGCCGATCGCCGCCGACCGCCCGCGCCGCGCGCTCCTGATGCAGGTCGCGGCGCATCCGGACGACGACCTGTACTTCATGAACCCGGACTCGCAGCGGCTCCTGGACGCGGGCGTGCCGCTGGTCTCGGTGTACGTGACGGCCGGCGAGCACACGGGCCGGAACCGGGTCGCCGGGATGCCCGAGGCCCCGCCGGACCGGGCCGCCTACTCCTCGGCCCGCCACCAGGGGCTGCGCCAGTCGTACGCGGAGGCCCTCGGTCTCCCCCGGTTCACGCCGTGGCGGCGCGAGGTGCTCGACCTCGCGGGCGGCCGCCGGGCGGAGGTGGACACGCTGGCGCACGGCGCCCGCCGGGTCGAGCTGGTCTTCCTGAACCTGCCGATGCACACCACCCGCCGCTTCATGGCGCTGCCCGCGCTCTGGGAGGACCGCGCGCTGGAGCTGCGCACGCACCTGTCGGCCGGTTCGCCGGTGACCCGGGCCGGGACGTACGACTACGACGGTCTGGTCGGCGCGCTCGTGGAGCTGCTGCGGCGCCACCGGCCGACGGTGGTGCACACCCTGGACCCCGATCCGGACGTGCAGCTGAGCGACGAGGCGACCCGGAGGCGGGACAGCGAGCAGCCGGGGTACGCGGACCACGGGGACCACACGGCGGTGGCCTGCTTCACCTGGGCGGCGCTGTCCCGCTGGGTGGCGGACGCCGTACGCGACGGGGAGCCGATACCCGCGTTCGCGGCGACCGCCTTCCGCGGCTACTACAACCGGCACTGGCCGAAGAACCTGCCGCCGCGGGTCCTCGCGGAGAAGGCGGCCCGGCTCGTCGCGTACGGCGGGGACCCGTCGTGGCGGTGCGGGAACCCCTCGGGCTGCGGGGACTACGGGGTGGGCGGCGACCGGCCGCTGACGAACCGGAAGGGCTGGGTGCGCTCGACGCACCACCGCTGGCCGTCGGCCGGTCCCGCGCTCGCGGCGGAACCGGACGGCCGGCTCGCGGCGTACGGGGTGCTCGGGCTGCGGGCGGTCCGCTGGCGCGAGGGAGCGCCGGGCGTCTGGGGCGGGCCGGAGGACCTGGGTGGCGGCCCTCTTGCGCCCGCGCTCGGTTCGGCGGTCCTGGCGGACGGCCGGGTCCTGTTGTTCGGGGTGCGGTTCGCGGCCCTGGAGGGGCACGGCGGGCCGAACCGCCGGGAGCTGGTGGTCCTGGAGCAGCGCTCCCCCGGAGGAACGTTCCTGCCGTGGCGCGGGCTCGGGAACCCGGAGCGCGGGGACGACCGGGGCCAGCGGCTCGGCGCCCCGGTGGCGGTCGCGGC
This sequence comes from Streptomyces sp. NPDC003327, assembly GCF_053589515.1. Classification (NCBI taxonomy): domain Bacteria; kingdom Bacillati; phylum Actinomycetota; class Actinomycetes; order Kitasatosporales; family Streptomycetaceae; genus Streptomyces; species Streptomyces sp. NPDC003327. The sequence goes on from NZ_JBSFSA010000005.1 coordinate 224,019, forward strand.
CCCGGACGGCCGGGTCCACCTCTTCGTGCGGAACGCCGACAAGGGCGTCTCGACCCGGGTGCGGGCGGCGGACGGGTCCTGGGGGCGGTGGCGGGCGCTGCCCGGCGACGCCGAGGTGCAGGACGGGGCGGCGGTGTCGCTGGACGCGGCGGGCCGGGTGCACCTGTACGCGGCGGGGCGGGAGTCCGTGTGCCACTGGGTCGACGGCGAGGCGCAGACGGGGGCGCTGCCGCTGTCCGGGGCGACGGTGGCGAGCGCGGCCGGCGAGCTGTACCACCGGGCCCCGGCGGCGGCCGCGCTCCTCGGGCCGTCGGGGGACGCGGGGCTCGACGGGTACGGGCCGGTGGCCGCGGCCCGGTCGGCGGCCCTCGGGACGGTGCTGCTCGGCACGGACGAGTCGGGGCGGGTGGCGCTCAGGGCCGGCGGCCGGCTCCGTACCCATCGGCGGGCGGCGGTGTCGACGGCGCTGCACCTGGCCCCGGACGGGCGCGGGGTGACGGTGGTGGGCCTCGGTCCGGACGGCCGGCCGTGGAGCTGGCGCCCGTAGGACCGGTCCGGGAACGCCCGGGAACGCGAGAAGGCCCCGCACCTTTCGGTGCGGGGCCTTCCCTCACTGCTCAGCGGCTCCTGCGAGCCACCAGGTCAGTTCAAGATCAGGCGTTGATCTTGACGACCTGGCCGGCACCGACGGTCCGGCCACCCTCACGGATGGCGAACTTGAGGCCCTCCTCCATGGCGACGGGCTGGATCAGCTCGACGGACATGGAGGTGTTGTCGCCCGGCATGACCATCTCGGTGCCCTCGGGGAGGGTCACGACGCCGGTCACGTCCGTGGTACGGAAGTAGAACTGCGGGCGGTAGTTGTTGAAGAACGGGGTGTGACGGCCACCCTCGTCCTTCGACAGGATGTAGGCCTGGGCCTCGAAGCTGGTGTGCGGCGTAACCGAACCCGGCTTGATGATGACCTGGCCGCGCTCGACGTCCTCGCGCTTGATGCCACGGAGGAGCAGACCGACGTTCTCACCGGCCTGGCCCTCGTCGAGCAGCTTGCGGAACATCTCGATGCCGGTGACCGTGGTGGTGGTCTTCTCGGTCTTGATGCCGATGATGTCGACGGTCTCGTTGACCTTGAGGACACCACGCTCGATACGACCGGTGACGACGGTGCCACGACCGGTGATCGTGAAGACGTCCTCGATCGGCATCAGGAACGGCTTGTCGACGTCACGCTCGGGCTGCGGGATGGACTCGTCGACGGCCTTCATCAGACCGAGGAGCTTGTCCGCCCACTCCTTGTCGCCCTCGAGGGCCTTGAGCGCCGAGACGCGGACGACCGGCAGGTCGTCGCCCGGGAACTCGTACTCGGAGAGGAGCTCACGGACCTCGAGCTCGACGAGCTCCAGGATCTCCTCGTCGTCCACCATGTCGGCCTTGTTCAGGGCGACGACGATGTACGGAACGCCGACCTGGCGGGCCAGGAGCACGTGCTCCTTGGTCTGCGGCATCGGGCCGTCGGTGGCGGCGACCACGAGGATGGCGCCGTCCATCTGCGCCGCACCCGTGATCATGTTCTTGATGTAGTCCGCGTGACCGGGGCAGTCAACGTGGGCGTAGTGACGGGACTCCGTCTGGTACTCGACGTGCGCGATGGAGATCGTGATACCGCGCTGGCGCTCCTCAGGAGCCTTGTCGATCTGGTCGAAGGCCGAGGCCTCGTTCAGGTCCGGGTACGCGTCGTGCAGCACCTTGGTAATGGCGGCCGTGAGGGTCGTCTTACCGTGGTCGATGTGACCGATGGTGCCGATGTTGACGTGCGGCTTAGTCCGCTCGAACTTCGCCTTCGCCACTGGGGTCCTCCTGTGGAGTGGTTCTGTACGCCTTACTCATCGGCGCCAGGTGATCTTTGCTGGGATACCGTCCGCCGGGGGCTCTCGCTTCGGGTTCGAAGATCGAGCCCCGGCGTACGGGTCAAGCCTAAAGCGTGAACTCGGGAGAGTTACTCGCCCTTGGCCTTCGCGATGATCTCCTCGGCGACGTTCCGGGGAACCTCGGCGTAGGAGTCGAACTGCATCGAGTAGCTTGCGCGACCCGAGGTCTTGCTGCGGAGGTCTCCGACGTAGCCGAACATCTCCGAGAGGGGCACGAGGCCCTTCACGACGCGAGCGCCGCTGCGCTCCTCCATGGCCTGGATCTGGCCACGGCGGGAGTTGATGTCACCGATGACCTCGCCCATGTAGTCCTCGGGCGTGACGACCTCGACGGCCATCATCGGCTCAAGGATGACGGGAGAAGCCTTGCGCGCGGCCTCCTTGAAGGCCTGCGAGCCGGCGATCTTGAAGGCGAGCTCGGAGGAGTCGACCTCGTGGTACGCACCGTCGTGCAGGATCACACGCACACCGGTCATCTCGTAACCGGCGAGGATGCCGAACTGCATGGCCTCCTGCGCACCCGCGTCCACCGAGGGGATGTACTCCTTGGGGATGCGGCCACCGGTGACCTTGTTCACGAACTCGTACGAGGCGTCGCCACCCTCGATCGGCTCGATGCCGATCTGGACCTTGGCGAACTGACCCGTACCACCGGTCTGCTTCTTGTGCGTGAAGTCGACGCGCTCGACGGCCTTGCGGATCGTCTCGCGGTACGCGACCTGCGGCTTGCCGACGTTCGCCTCGACCTTGAACTCGCGGCGCATGCGGTCGACGAGGACGTCGAGGTGAAGCTCGCCCATACCACCGATGATGGTCTGGCCGGTCTCCTCGTCCGAGTGAACCTGGAAGGAGGGGTCCTCCTCCGCGAGACGCTGGATGGCGACACCCAGCTTCTCCTGGTCACCCTTGGACTTGGGCTCGATCGCGACCTGGATGACCGGCGCCGGGAAGTCCATGGACTCCAGGATGACCGGGGCCTTCTCGTCGCACAGCGTCTCACCGGTGGTGGTCTGCTTCAGGCCCATGACGGCGACGATGTCGCCGGCGCCCACCGAGTCGATCTCCTCACGCTTGTTCGCGTGCATGCGGTAGATCTTGCCGATGCGCTCCTTCTTGCCCTTGACGGAGTTCAGCACCGCGGTGCCGGCGTCCAGGCGACCCGAGTAGACCCGGATGAAGGTGAGCTTGCCGAGGTGCGGGTCGCTCGCGATCTTGAACGCGAGGGCGGCCAGCGGCTCCTCGTCGGACGGCTTGCGGCGGACGACCTCCTCCGGGTCCTTCACGTCGTGGCCCTCGATGGCCTCGACGTCCAGGGGGGAGGGGAGGTAGCGCACGACCGCGTCGAGCAGGGGCTGGACGCCCTTGTTCTTGAACGCGGTGCCACAGAACACCGGGGTGACCGTGGTCTCGCCGCCCTTGCCGGAGGCGATGGTGATGCGACGGATCGCGGCGTAGAGCTGCTCCTCGGTGGGCTCCTGGCCCTCGAGGAAGAGCTCCATGACCTCTTCGTCGTTCTCGGCGACGGCCTCGACGAGCTTGCCGCGCCACTCCTCGGCGAGCTCGGTGTGCGTGGCCGGGATGTCGACGACGTCGTACATCTCGCCCTTGGTGGCCTCGGCGGACCAGACAAGAGCCTTCATGCGGACGAGGTCGACGACGCCCTGGAAGTCGGCCTCGGCACCGATCGGGAGCTGCATGACGATCGGGGTCGCGCCGAGGCGGTCCACGATCATGTCGACGCAGCGGAAGAACTCGGCACCGGTCCGGTCGAGCTTGTTGACGAAGCAGATGCGCGGAACGCCGTAACGGTCCGCCTGACGCCACACGGTCTCGGACTGGGGCTCGACACCGGCCACGCCGTCGAACACGGTCACGGCACCGTCGAGCACGCGCAGCGAACGCTCCACCTCGACGGTGAAGTCGACGTGACCCGGGGTGTCGATGATGTTGATCGTGTGGTCGACGTTCTCGAGCGGCCAGTGGCAGGTGGTGGCAGCGGACGTGATCGTGATGCCACGCTCCTGCTCCTGCTCCATCCAGTCCATCGTGGCGGCGCCGTCGTGGACCTCACCGATCTTGTACGAGACACCGGTGTAGAACAGGATCCGCTCGGTGGTGGTCGTCTTGCCCGCGTCGATGTGGGCCATGATGCCGATGTTGCGCACCTTGGCCAGGTCAAGCGAAGTGGTAGCCATAAGGCTTCAGTCTTCTCTCGGTCTCGATGTGGGTTGCGACTACCAGCGGTAGTGCGCGAAGGCCTTGTTGGACTCGGCCATCTTGTGCGTGTCCTCACGCTTCTTGACCGAGGCGCCGAGGCCGTTCGAGGCGTCCAGCAGCTCGTTCATGAGGCGCTCGGTCATGGTCTTCTCGCGGCGGGCGCGGGAGTATCCGACGAGCCAGCGCAGCGCGAGCGTGGAGGCGCGACCGGGCTTGACCTCGATCGGCACCTGGTAGGTGGCGCCACCGACACGGCGGGACTTGACCTCGAGAGCCGGCTTGACGTTCTCAAGAGCGCGCTTCAGCGTGATGACCGGGTCCTGGCCGGTCTTCTCGCGGAGGCCCTCCATGGCGCCGTAGACGATGCGCTCGGCGGTGGAACGCTTGCCGTCCAGCAGGATCTTGTTGATCAGCGAGGTGACAAGAGGAGAGCTGTAGACCGGGTCGATGATGACCGGGCGCTTCGGGGCGGGGCCCTTACGAGGCATTCTTACTTCTCCTTCTTGGCGCCGTAGCGGCTGCGGGCCTGCTTGCGGTTCTTGACGCCCTGGGTGTCAAGGGAGCCGCGGATGATCTTGTAGCGAACACCCGGCAGGTCCTTCACACGGCCACCACGCACGAGCACGATGGAGTGCTCCTGCAGGTTGTGTCCCTCACCCGGGATGTAGGCCGTGACCTCGATGCCCGAGGTCAGACGCACACGCGCGACCTTACGGAGGGCCGAGTTCGGCTTCTTCGGGGTGGTCGTGAACACACGCGTGCAGACGCCGCGGCGCTGAGGGGAACCCTCGAGTGCGGGCGTCTTGTTCTTCTCGACCTTGTCCTGCCGGCCCTTCCGGACCAGCTGCTGGATCGTAGGCACTACTTCTCCGGTTTCTGTGTGCCGTAAGTAAAACTAACCTGGAACATTCGCCGACCCACGCGGTCGGGTGTGTCGGATCGCGCGGACCTCCGCCCGGAGGCGGAAAAGGCGCGGATCACGGTGGCCGATCTCGGACTCGCCATGCGGTTGAGGACACGCACACGAGCCCAGGCACACCCCAGGCACAAGGCATGAGCGTACCTATCGCATGGACTCCGGTCAAAACAAATGCCCACGCACGGAACCGCCCGCGGCGCCACTCGGCGCCTCGGGCGGTTCCGGTCGGCGACGGGGGCGGATCCGGTGGCGACGGGGACCGGGCACCGGAGAGCCCCGAAGGTCCGGAGGAGGCGGCACCGGACGCCGGGAGCCCGGCAAGATCCGGAAGGGACGGCCTAGTCCTGGGCGGCGCGGCGGGGTTCGCCCGCGGGGCGGGGTTCGCCGCTGTCGGGTTCGGGTTCCAGGAACTGGTGGACGACCTTGACGAAGACGTCCATCCGCTCGTCGGGGACGCCGAGCCAGCGCGCGAAGTCCTCCATGGTCGGCTGCCAGTCGCCCGGCGGCAGCAGGTCCGCGGCGAGCGGCAGCTCCTCCGGGCTCACCCGGCCGGACCGGATGAGCATGTCGCGGACGGAGACCCCGAGGAGCGGGGCCATCCTGCGCATGGTCTCCAGGTCGGGCATGCTCTGGCGCTGGAGCAGCCGGGTCACGGCCGCGCGGTGGACGCCTGCCTCGTCCGCGATCCGGGACTTCCCGCCGCCGCGGGGGCTGTCGATGTCGTAGCCGCGGGCCCGCATCAGACCCTCGACCCAGCCCGCGAACTCGTCGAGCCCTTGAGTGCTCATGTGTACCGCTCTCCCTCGTGCTCCCCACCCTTCGGGCCCCTCACTTTAGCGTGCTTGCGCGCACGGAATTACGTGCTTTCGGGCACGCAATCGTGTCGAATCGGTGAAGAGGGCAATCCCAAGGTAGTTGCGAGCTCGCACGCAACTTGTCTATCTTGCTGAGCGCCGCACTCGTCGGCCTCACCAGCCCCAAGGGCCCCACGGACCCCGGGGCCGTCGGGGCCCGGATCGTGGAGACCCCCTTGCACCAGCCCGACACCACCCCATGGCAGGCCGCCGCCGCGTGCGCCGGCCTCTCCCCGTCCGTCGTCTTCTCCCGGCGCGGCAAGGAGGCGGCCCCGGCCCTGCGCGCCTGCGCCGTCTGCCCCGTCAGCCGTGAGTGCGAGGCCGCGGTCGCCCCCGCCGAGAGCTGGTTCGACGGCGTCTGCGCCGGCCGCCTGTGGCGCAACGGACGCCCCGTGAAGCCGCGCCGCTCCCGCCGGGACGCCACCGCGGGGACGACCACCCCCACCCCTGCCCCCGCCCCCGCCCTCACCCCTGCCCCCGCCCTCACCCCCGCGCCCGCGCCCGCGCCCGCGCTCGCGCTCGCGCTCGCCGGTTCCGTCAACGGGAGCACCCGTGGCTGAGCGGTCCCCCGGGGCGGCCGACGCCGACGAGCGGGTCCTCCGCGACGTCGTGCTCTGGGCCGCCTCCCTCGTACGCCAGTTCCCCGAGCTCGCCGAGGAGCTCGCGCCCGGGCGCAGGGCCCCCGGCGGCAGTGCGCCGCGCGCGCCGCACGCCGGGCGGGACGAACTGATCCGCGCCGAGCGGCGCGAGGCGCTGCTCCTCGAACAGCGGCACGGCCTGGCCGTCCCCGGCCACGGCGCCGCCCCGATCCGGCTGCACGTCTCCGACGCGATCCGCGACATCACCGACGGCGTGGTGGAGCTGGAGGAGGCGGTCTGCGCCCGGCTCGCCCTGCCGCGCCCGCGCCGGGCCGACGTCGTGGAGCGGCTGCGCCGGGTCGTGGGCCTGCTCGACGAGATCGCCCGCCACCCCGTGCTCGCCCGGCACGTCCGGGACGAGGTGCGCCGCATGGCCCGCCGCTGCGCCCGCACCCTGGGCGAGGCCGAGACGGTGGTCCGCGTGTCGGGCCGCTGCCCCTGGTGCGACTCGGTGTCGCTGCGTGCCTTCCCCGACCGGCGCGCGGTGCTCTGCGTGAACCCGGCCTGCGTGTGCACGGACCCGGCCTGCGGATGCCAGGACGACCCCGCCTACCGGCACCTGTGGCCGGAGGCGGCGTGGGCGGAGCTCGCGGACGCCTCCGGGGCGCGCCCGGAGGAGATCGAGACGGCGATGGACGACCCGAAGGAGACCTCATGCTGAGCGCGACCGCGCTGTCCCTGCCCCTGCCGGCCCTGATCCCGGGCCCGCTGGCCGCCATGGAGGCGGGGGTCGCCCCGGCGACCATCCGCAAGTGGGTCCAGCTCGGCCACCTGCGCGCGGCGGGCAAGGCGGGCCGGGCCCAGCTGTTCCGCCTGGAGGACGTCTTCGCGGCCGAGCGCGCGACGCGGCGGAAGCCCCGTACCTCCTGATCGACACGCCACGCCGCAGCGCCCCCGTCTCCCACCGAGGCGGGGGCGCTTCGTCGTACCCGGGTACGGGGGCGGGGGCGGGTCAGGCGGCCCGGGGCTCCGCGAGGAAGGCGTCGAGCGAGTCGGCCAGGGCCTCGACGAAACGGTCCCGCACGTCCTGCGGGACCCGGTCGAGCGAGAGGTACGGGTTGAGGTCCTCCAGCTCGACGAGGAGCAGCCCGCCGTCGGGGGCGCGGCAGGCGTCGACGCGCTGGATCCCGTGGTCGAGGGTGTTCCAGGCGATGAAGCGGCGCGCGAAGTCGAGGTCGGCGGCGGTGGGCTCGTACGGCTCCAGGACCCAGCGCCGCTCGGGGTCGGGGGCGTGGAGGGCGTACTGGAAGCGGTCGTCGACGAAGTAGAAGGAGACCTCGTAGCGGAAGTCGATCCGGGGCTGGACGAGGAGGCCGGTGCCGCCCTCGGTGTAGTCGAGTCCGGCGAGCTCCTCGTACGGGAGGAAGCGCAGACCTATGGAGTCGGCGCCGGCCTTGGGCTTGACGGCGTACCGGGCCGCTTCGGGGAGCCGGTCGAGGTCGGCGGGGCGGTCGACGGTGGGGATGACGGGGAGTCCGGCGGCGGTGAGGTCGAGCAGGTACTGCTTGCCGGCCATGTCGCCGCGGCCGTGCAGCGGGTTGTAGACGCGGGTGCCGAGCGCGGTGGCCCGGGCGCGGAAGGCGTCGTACGCCTCCTGGTAGTGGAGGACGGGGCCGCTGTTGCGGACGACGACGGCGTCGAACGGCTCCATGAGGGCGGCGGCGTCGCGCGGGTGGCAGAGGGCGATGTCGAAGCGCTCGCGCAGCCGGGCGGTGAGGGCGATGTCCTCGTCGCAGTAGCGGCGGCCCCGGGCCGGATAGGCGAGGTCGGTGACGTAGAGGAGACGGGGTCGGGCGGCGGGGGCGGCGGGCACGGGCGGCTCCTCCTCGGGTTCGGGACGCTCAACCTATCGGTCCCGGGCCCGGCCACGGAAGGGAGTTCCGGCGCCGTTCCCGCAGGTCAGGACGGGTTCTGACCGGTCGTCCCGGAGAGTTTCGGAAATCGATCACCGAACTAGTTGCGTGCGCGCACGCTCGTCTGTCACAGTTGGTGCAGCGGCGGAGCTGTGCCCGCGAGACGGGCCGCGGCTCCGCCGTTCGCCGTCCGGGCGCGCTCCGCGCCCCCGCCCCCTCCCCCGCGTCGAGCGCCCCGGGCGGCCCCCCGTTCCACCCGCCCCCGTCTCCCTGAGGAGCACCGTCATGACCACTCCCCCGAGTGCGTTCCCGGACGTCGAGAAGCTGGTCGTCGACGTCCTCAAGGCCGACCCGGCGCTGGCCGGCGTCACGATCGCCGTCCAGGCCCCCGCCGGCTTCGACGGCACGCAGCACGCCGTCCTGGTCAACCGCCGCGGCGGCGCCTGGATCGGCGATCTGCACCTGGACAAGCCGCTGATCGAGTTCGAGGTGTACGGGCCGACCAAGACCGCGGCCCACGTCACCGCCAACGCGGCCCGCCGCGCGCTGCTGGCCACGATCGGCACGCAGCTGGGCGCGAACTTCGTCAGCGACGTCGTGGAGCAGGACGGGCCCCGCTGGATGCCCGACTATCTCTACCGCGGCGCCCACCGCTACCTCGCCGTCGTCCAGCTCTCGCTGAACGTCTTCTAGAACGGCGTCGCTCGGAACGACGTTCGGAACGTCGTTCGGAGCGTCGTTCGGAGCGTCGTTCGGAGCGTCGTTCGGAACAGCGCGCGGAACGTCGCTCGGAACGTCTTCCAGAACGTCTCCAGACGCGCAGCGCCCCACAGACCAGGCCTCGCCGGACCGTCCGGCGGGGCCTTTGCCGTACCCGGGACCGGAACCCCTCCGGGCCGGGGGCGGCGCCCCCACCCCTCTCATCAAGGAGAACCCCACCATGGCAGGAAACAACTCGGCCGAGATCCGCGTCGCAGGCGTCGGCAAGCTCTACGTGGCCAACGCCGGCACGGCCCTCCCGGCCTTCGGCTCCGGCGAGTCCGCCGCCGACTGGTCGGGGTGGACCGACCTCGGCTTCACCACCGGCGACGGCGTCACCTTCTCCAAGAAGGACAAGCTGGAGGCCATCGACTCGTGGCAGTCGGTCTCCCCGATCCACTACATCTACTCGGCCCGTGACCTCTCGCTGAAGTTCTCCATGCTCCAGTTCAACGAGAGCACGCTCCCGTTCTTCATGGGCGGCGGCAAGGTCGAGTCGGAGGCCGCCCCGGCGGTCGACACCTACAAGTACGACATCGCCGAGCGTCCGTACGCGGACGTGCGCGCCCTCGGCCTGGAGTTCACCGACGTCAAGGCCGGTGGCACCACCGCGGTCACCTACCGCTTCATCATCCCGCGCGGCCAGGTCACGGCCTCCGACGACATCAAGCTGGCCCGCAAGGCGGCGTCCACCCTGGGCATCACCTTCACGGCCATGTCGAACGGCAACGGCAAGCCCCTGGCGACCTTCCTCATGAAGGACAGCCAGTACGGCACCGCGGTCTGATCCGACCCGCACGGGATCCCCACCGGGGCGGGACGGCGCACCGCCGTCCCGCCCCACCCCCTCTCCTCATCACCCACGCGCACGCACCACGCGAACAAGGAGTACGCACACCATGGCCCGTTTCGACGTCAACGCCGCTCGCGCCCAGCGACTGGAGGCCCACGGCCGCACCTGGTCCTTCGAGCTGGACGGCGAGTCCTACACGCTCCCGACCGAGCTGTCCCGCACGACCGCCAAGGCCCTGCGGCGGCTCGACGACAACGACGTGGACGGCCTGCTCGAACTCCTGATGGGCGAGGAGCAGTACGCCCGCTTCGAGGAGCACGACATCACGATGCAGGACGTCGCCGCGATCCTCGAGGCCTACGGCAAGGAGACCGGGCTCGGCCTGGGGGAAGACTGAGCCTCGTCGAGTTCGTCGACGAACACGCCGAGGCCCTTGAGGCGGACCTGCTCCGCTACTACAGCGTCGACCTCCTGGACTGGCACCGCGGGGAGCTGTCCAGTCGGCGGCTGATGGTGCTGGTCAAGAACCTTCCGCACGACGGTGCCGTGCAGCGCGCGCTGCACGGGGAGGCGGCGGAGTGGTCGGTCTCCGACCATCTGCTCGCCGCCGCGGTCGACCACCTGGCCGTCGCCAACTGGATGTTCCAGTGCGTCAACACCGGCGAGGACGACGACCAGCCGGAGTTTCCGAAGCCGGTGCCGCGTCCCGGCACCAAGGGCGAGGACGCCGAGGAGCCGGCCGAGGGCGCCGCGGCGGAGGAAGGCGCCGGCGGGGCGGTCTCGCCCGCCGCGCTCGCCCGCTTCTTCGGCTGACGTCCGAGGTCGACGCGGCTTCGGCCGGTGCCCCCGTGGCCCCCGGAGCCCGTTCCCGTATCAGGGAGCGGGCTCCGGGGGCGCTTCCCGTGCTCGCTCGGCGGCCAGATCCTCCTCCAGGGCCCTGGCCCGCTCGGAGAGGCGGCGCCCCCGTGCGCCCGCGCGCGCGTCCTGCGCGGGGAGGTGGTCGAGCGGCGGCACGATGGGCCGCCCGCCCTTGCCGCGGACGACCTTGCGGACGGGCCGGGCGGTGCGCCGGGTACGGCTCTGCTCCGCCTCGGCCTCGGCGTCGGTGGTGGGTTCGGCGGCGGTGTCCGGCCGCCGCTCCGGTCCCGGTTCCGGTTCCGCTTTCGCCTTCAGCTTCGCCTTCGCTTCCGGCGGTCGTACGGGCTCGGGCGCGGGCTCCGGCAGGGGCTTCGACTCGGGCTCCGCCTCCGCATCCGGCGCGTACCTGTGCTCGGAGCGCTGCTCGAACAGCTCGCGCTCCCGGCGCACCCGCTCCTCGGCCCGCACGACCGCGGCCGGCGGTTCGAGCAGCCGGGCGAAGGGCAGCGGGATCACCCGGGCCCCGGCCCCGTCCTGGGCGTCGGTACGCCGCTGCGGGCGGCGGATGCCCCGCGCGTCGCCCTGCCCCTGGGCGTACGCGTCGGCCACGCGCTTCTCGTACTCCCGCCGTATGCGCGGGAGTTCGTCGGAGACGGCCTCGGCCCACCCGGCGGTGAACGCGGCGGTCTCGCGGCGGTCGACCTCGGCGCGGGGGATCACGACGATGTCCTCGGGGGCGTGGCCGGCGACGTGGACCAGCTCGGCGAGCCGTGCGAAGAGATGGGGCAGGTCCGGATGGGACTCGAGCCAGTCGACGACCCGCTCCTGCCGGTTACCGCCCGGCTCCGTGTCCATGCGTCTGCACTGCCTTCCAAGCCCCCCAGGGTTCCCCCGCGCGCCCCTCGCGCCCCGCCGCTCCCCGACTGTGTCAGGCCTGGGGAGCGCATCCTCCAGAGTACCCGGTCGAACACCAGCGCCCCTCAGGGGCCAACCCCCACGGGGAGTTGACGACAAGACACGCCGTCAGAGGTATCCGGCTCGACAAACCTCGAACAGGTGTTCCACAATCTGTTCGCACACAAGTTCGAAACGTGGTGCCCCCGCCTCACCCTGCGGCGCCGCCACGCACGCACGGGCAAGCAACCGGAAGGCAGGCGTCCATGACCCAGCAGGCCGAGGCATCGCGACCGCATGTCCCACTTCACGACCGCCTCGCCCAGCTCCTGAACGGACCCGCCGCGCTCGACAAGAGAGCGTTGCTCGGCACGCTGTACGCCGAGGTCAACCAGCGCGAGGCGGCCGCGTACGCAGCCGGCTGGAACGACGCCCTCGCCTCGGTGCGCCGCGGGTCGTAACCGCCCGCCCCCACGCGCCTCGCACGACCAGGCCCCTGCCGCTCCGGCAGGGGCCTGACTCGTCCACGGCGCCCAACGGAAGGCGAAGCCCTTTCGAGAAGGGAGAAACCGTGAGCGACCAGACTCCCGAGCAGATGATCGCCACCCTCCGCACGGACATGACCAAGGCGGACAACGAGCTCCTCGGCAAGATCAAGGAGAGGCTGGACCCCAAGTCCTTCAGCTTCCTCCTTGAGGAGAAGGACCAGCAGGGGAAGATCCCGAAGACCTTCAAGAACTACGACGAGGGCCTCAAGGCGTACGTCAAGAAGGAAATCGAAGCAGCCGGGGAGATGACCTGGAAGCCGCAGATCGAGTGGTACAAGACCCCGGAGTTCATGGGACTCGTCACCGGTCTGACCTTCCTCAAGCTGGACCTCGCCATTTTCGACGTCACCGAACGCGTCAAGCGGCTGGCCCTGAGGGCCGCCTCAGGAGTGCGGAACTGGGTCGCCAACCGCTGGCGCCCCAGCTGGCGCGGCGAGTGGCGCACTGCGGCACACAAGGGCGAACTCCAGTTCCAGCAGCTCGAAACCACCGTCGGACGGCTGCGTCCGCTCGTCATGGACTCGCGCAAGAAGTTGCGTCTCCTCGACAAGCGCGTCGAGAAGCTCGAGCTCCGGGACCGGAACGTCCGTCAGGCCGTGCAGAACGTACCGAACGACTCCTCCGTCACCGGCACCACCAACCGGATCACCAGGCTCCGCGCCGAGGTGGACCTGCTGAGAGCCGCGCTGGGGTGACCGCCCCCTCCTTCCTCCCCCCCTCACCCGAATCCCCGTTAGCAGAGGTGGACGTGCATGTCACTCGTCCGTTCCCTGAACAATTCCTCCGGCTCCCTCCGCCAGTTCAAATCCGCTTCGGACACCGCCGAGCGCGCCGCGCAGACCCTCGGTCAGCGCGCCTCGTCGGCCGGTAAGAACCTCGGCGGCATCAAGGGCGCGGCCCAGGGGTCCGCCAAAGAACTCAAGAACCTCAAGACGGCTTCGGACCAGGCAGAGCGGTCCATGGCGAAGGCCGGCCAGACCGGGCAGTCCGCCGGTGGCAAGCTCGGCAGGTACGAATCCGGCGCCGGCAAGGCCGCCAAGGGCCAGGACAAGCTCAACAAGTCCATGAAGGGCAACTTCCTGGCCCGCCTGATCGAGCTCTTCATGCCGCTCATCGAGAAGGTCGTCGAGATGGCGACGCGCTCGAAGACCATGCAGACGATCCTGAAGAAGGCCTTCAGCGCCATCAAGACGGTGATCAGCTCGGTCATGAAGGCCGTCGGCCCGATCATGAAGAAGGCCGGCCAGCTGATCAAGACGGTGTGGAACGGCATCAAGAAGGCCATCTCCACCGTCGTCAAGGCGGTCGCCACCGTCATCAAGACCTACGTGAAGATCTGGAAGACGGTCATCACCACGGTCATGAACGCGATCAAGACGGTGATCCGTACCGTCTGGAACGGCATCAAGGCCGTCATCACCCCGGTGGTGAACTGGATCAAGACCGCGATCCCGAACGCCTTCCGGGCCGTCAAGGACAAGATGTCCTCCATCTGGAACGGCCTCAAGGACATCGCGTCCCGGGCCTTCGAGGGCATCAAGAGCGGTGTGTCGGGCCCGATCAACGCCGTCATCGGCCTGATCAACCGGATGATCCGTGCCGTCAACGGCGTCAAGGTCAGCGTCCCCGGCTGGGTGCCGCTCGTCGGCGGCAAGACCTTCGGCGTGAACATCCCGACCATTCCGATGCTCGCCACCGGTGGTGTCGTCATGCCGCGCTCCGGCGGTGTCCCGGCGATCCTCGCCGAGGCCGGCGAGGCCGAGGCCGTCCTGCCGCTGTCCAAGCTGGACCGGCTGCTCGCCCTCACCGCCCGCCGCGCCCGCATGTCGGCGCAGGTGCCGGGCCGCAAGGGCGCCGGCGCCGGGCTGCACATCGAGCACTACCACGCGGCCCGGGGCAGTGACCCGCAGTCCACGGCGGACGCGCTGATGTACCTGGCGAAGGCACGCGGATGAGCGCGGCGGCGATGCCCCTGCATCCGCTCGCGGGCAGCGCCGGCGCGTTCTCCGCCTTCGGGCGGAACGCCGGGCAGGCATCCGACACCCTGCGGCGACTCCGGCAGAAGGTGCAGCGCGCCGCCTCCGGCGCCGACCGCCTGCGGGACGGAGCCCGGACGACCGTGGGCCCCGTGCGCACCTTCGGCCGGAACGCCGGCTCCGCGGGCGCCGCCGCCGCGAAGATCGGCCGGGCGCCCGCGCCCAAGGGCATCCGGTCGTTCGGCGATCGGGCCCGCAAGGCCAGGACCGGTTTCGGCAAGCTCGCCGCCGGCGTCGGCGGCCTCGTGGCCGTCCTCCTGCCGCTGCTCCCCGTCACCGACGTCATCACCGGTCTGATGGGCACCTTCGGCACCGCCACGACCGTCGCCTCCGTCGCCATGACCGGCATCAACGTCGCCATGCGCGCCAACCCGATCGGCTTCCTCGTCGGCATCCTCGTGCCCGTCGCCGCCTGGCTCATCGAGTACGCGATGCAGTCCGAGACCGGCCAGAAGATCATGAAGCAGGTCTTCCAGGCCGTACTGAAGGGCTTCCAGTCCGTCTGGGCGTTCCTCCGGCCGATCGTCACGCTCATCGGGACCGCCGTCGGGACGTACGTCAAGGCGTACCTCGCCCTGTTCAAGGCCGCGCTCAAGGGCATCGGCTCCGCGATCGACGGCATCCGGAGGATCGGGAGCGCCGTCTCCTCCGCCGCCGGGGCCATGCGCGGGATCGCCTCGCGCACGATGGGCGCCGTCAAGAACGCGGTCAAGCCGGTCCTGACGTTCATCACCGACAAGATCCCCGGTTTCTTCCGGCACGCGAAGGACGCCGTCGCCAGGGCCCTGCGCGGCATGGGCGATCTGATCAAGGGCGCTCTGAGCGCGGTCATCGGCGTCGTCAAGGGCCCGATCAACGGTCTCATCGCCTTCGCCAACTGGATCATCGACGGCCTCAACAAGCTGAGCGTCAACATCCTCGGCAAGAAGTTCGGCGTCGACATCGACAAGATCCCGATGCTCGCCGAGGGCGGTGTCGTCTTCCCCGGCGCCGACTCCGCGCCGCGCATCGACCCGCTCACCGTCCTGGAGTCCCGCCGGGTTCCGGCGATCACCGAGCCGCCGCGCCGGCCGCACCGGATCCGGGAGTTCCACGAGGAGCCGGGAGCCGGCCCCCGGGCGGTCGCCGAGGACCTGCTGTTCCTCGCCGGCGCCCACTGCTGACGCCCGCGCCCCGCTCCCCCTCCCCGGCGCCCACCGCTGACGCCCGCGCACCCGCCCCGCTCCTCCTCCCACCCCCTCAGAAGTGAGGTGACGGCCCCATGGCCGAGACCACAACCGCATACGCCGGAAGCACCCTCACCGCCGACCTCGCGCCCGGCTCACTGATCACCCAGGACGGGCAGATCCAGTGGGCCGGGCTCCTCATCGGGCCCGGTACGCCGTTCGCCGTCGACCGCAGCGGCCTCCAGGGCTGGGAGGACCTGCCCGAGTACGACTCCTCCGACGCCGAACGGCCCACCTCCCACGGCGCCTGGCCCGGCTCCCGCTACGCCAAGCCGCGCAAGGTCGGCGGCACCGTCGTCCTGACGCCGGAGTACAACGGCGTGCCCGAGGCGCTGCGCGCGCTGCGCCAGTCCCTCGCGCTGCTCGACGAGGAGCGCTGGCTCACCGTGCGGCTGCACGGCGAACTCCTCGCCGTACGCGCCCGGATCGCCCAGCGGGTCGTCCCGGCCGACCAGGGCTTCGCCACCCAGGGCAGCTCGAAGATGTCCATCCAGTGGCTGGCCGCCGACCCGCGGCGCTACTCCGTCAACGAGCAGTCCGTCTCCACCGGCGCCCCGCAGCCCGAGAGCGGCCTGACCTGGCCGCTCACCTGGCCGCTCGACTGGGGCCAGGCCACGTCCACCGGCGACGCGGTCGCCGAGAACTCCGGCTCCGCGGCCACCCACCCGGTGATCGTCTTCCGCGGCCCGTGCTCGATGCCGAGCGTCACCGACCGGACCAGCCGGCGCCGCCTGCGGTACGCGATCGACCTGGCCGCCGGCGACCAGCTCACCGTCGACACCGCCAACGGCACGGTGATGCTCAACAACACCGCCTCCCGCCGCCACACCGCGATGGCGGACTCCAGCCCGGAGGAGCTGTTCACGCTCGACCCGGGCCGCACCGAGCTGTCCTTCCGCCCCGACTCGGCGGCTCCGGAAGCCGTGATGACCGTCCACTGGCGCAGCGCCGAGTGGTGACCCGGTAGCCCCCGCCCGACCCGGCAACCCCCGCCCCCCGCTCCCTCCCACCGAGAGGCCAGAACCATGACCGTACGGGCCGCCTGGCTCCAGTCCACGGGCCAGACCCGCGAGGACACCCGCCTCACGCTCGCCGCCCTGCTCACCCCCAGCGGCCAGAGCGAACTCGAGACCCCGCTGCGCTCCCGCCCGGGCATCCTGCCGGGCGGCTTCCAGCTCACCGGGTCGGCGCCGATGCAGTGCACGATCGGCACCGGCCGGGCGATCATCCAGGGCAAGGACACCAACCAGGGCGCCTATCTGGTCGCCGCCGTCACGCCCGAGACGCTGACCATCGAGGACGGCAACGCGCAGTACGACCGCATCGACCTGATCGAACTGGTCGTCCTCGACGACCCGTACGACAAGACCGGCACCACCGAGGCCGCGATCCGCCTGGTCAAGGGCGTTCCCGCGGCCGTTCCCGTCGCGCCGACGAGCCCGAACGGCAGCACCCTGCCGCTCTACAGCGTCACGGTGAAGAAGGGCACCTCCGCCGGTACGGGCGGCATCACCTGGACCGGGACCGGCACCCAGGTGACCACCCAGCACTGGCCGGTCGTCGCGCTCGGCGGCATCATGCCCACCAGCGGTTTCAAGGGCGCGTACGTCGGCCAGTACCGCGACGCCGGAGGCGTGCTGCAGCGCTGGGACGGCACGACCTGGGTCTCGTACCCGAAGGCGCTCGGCGGCATCACCCCGAGCGGGACGGCCACCGGCGGCTACACCGGCCAGTACCGGGACGGCACCGCGGGCCTCCAGCGCTGGGACGGCGCGGCCTGGCAGTACGCCGAGGGCACGGCGAAGATCCTGTTCGGAGCCACGCAGTACCTGTCCACCCAGCAGCAGACCGTGGCGTCCAACACCTGGACCGCGATCACCCTGCCGACCGTCGAGGTCGACGACGCGACCGGCTGGAACGGCACGCACACGTACACCGTCCCGCGCACCGGCTGGTGGCGCATCGGCGGCCACGTCACCTGGCAGAACGACGCCCAGACCGGCATGCGCGGCGCCCGCGTCCTGATCGGCGGCACGGGCCAGCCCCGGCTGACCTGGCTGATCCCGGCCGGCAACGGTGCCGTCACCGTCGGCGGTCAGGGCCTGATCAGGCTCAACGCCGGCGTCACCCTCCAGCTGCAGGGCTACCAGTCGCACACCGCCGCCGTGAAGACGCTCGGCGGCTCGGGCTACGGCTGCACGCTGCACGCCGAGTGGATCAAGGCCTGACCCGCCGGGGCACCCACCTGATCCCCCGGGCCCCGCACCTGATCCACGCCTGCCCCGCCCGCCCACGTCCCGACCGCACTCCCGAACGGAGAACCCCATGAACCTGCGCCACAGCTGGGTCGCCGAGACCGGCCAGACCCGCGAGGACACCCGCCTCAACCAGATCGGCGCGACCACGCCCGTCAACCCCGTCCAGGTCCGCTCCGGCATCCTGCCCGGCTCCTACGGCGGTCTCCACCGCCTGGCCGGCTTCTGGACGGAAGGCACCGCCGCCATGTCGGTGACCGTCCACGAGGGCCGCGCGGTCGTCCAGGGCGACATCTCCCAGGGCGTCTACCCGGTGGCCCTCACCACCCCCCAGGTGCTCACCTTCGCCCCGGGCACCGGCCAGGTGCGCAAGGACCTGATCGTCATCCGGATCTACGACAACCTCTACGACGGCCAGCAGCGCCAGGAGGCCAAGGTCGAGATCGTGCAGGGCACCCCCGGCAGCCCCAACCCGCCGGCCGTCCCGCCGCGTTCGCTCGCCCTGTACGAGGTCACCGTCCCGGCCACCGCCAGCGCGGGCACCGGCGGCATCAACTGGGCGAGCGCCCTGAAGGACATGCGCACCCCGGTCGTCTCCATCGGCGGCATCCTGCCCGTGGAGGGCCCGGTCCTGCCGGGCGGCTACCCGGGCCAGTACCAGGACACCGCCAACAACCAGCTCCAGCGCTGGGACGGCGGCGCGTGGGTGGCGTACCCGGAGGCCGTCGGCGGCATCGTCCCGGCCAGCGCCGGGAACGTGACGGGCAGCTACGTCGGCCAGTACCGGGACAACCCGGGGGGCTGGCTCCAGCGCTGGGACGGCGCCACGTGGAAGCCGGCCGTCCTGCCGGGGCCGTACTTCAACGACTCCAGCGACTTCGGCGACACCACGTCGAGCACGTACACCTCGACGCTCGCCGGGCGGACGTACAACCCGTTCTCCCTCACCTTCACCGCCCCTCCGTCGAAGAACGTCATCGTCACCTTCGGCGCCCGGATGAGGTCGCGCAACGACCTCTACGCGTTCATGGCGCTCCGGCTCACCCAGGGCACCACCCTGGTCCAGGACCTCGACGACGAGTGGGCGGCGCAGTGCGCCAGCGACAACATGATCTCCACCTCCACCACGCGGCGCCTGACCGGCCTGACCCCCGGCCTCAGCTACACGCTCACCGCCTACTTCCGCGTCGTCGCCAACACGGCGGGCGTCAAGGCCGGGTTCGACAACACCTTCATCCGCGTCGACCCGCAGTTCTGACCGGCCGCCCACCCCTCTGAGAGGAGACACCATGGCCCTGCGCAGCGGCTGGCTCCAGCCCACCGGCCAGACCCGGGCGACCACCCGTCTCACCGCCCTCGGCGCCACCACCCCGGTCAACCCGATCGCCTCCCGCTCCGGCATCCTGCCGGGCTCGCCGACCGGCGTGCACCGGGTGAGCGGCTACTCCCTGACCTCCGTCGGCCCGATGGCCGCGAACCTGTCCCACGGCCGCGCCGTCGTGCAGGGAGCGGGCGCCCAGGGCGCGTACCCGGTGACGCTCGACGCGGACACGCCCCTCACCTTCGGCGACGGCGACCCGCTGAACCCGCGCATCGACCTGGTCCTGCTGCGCGTGTACGACGCGGAGTCCGACGGCCAGACCCGCAGCGAGGCGACCGTCGAGATCATCCAGGGGCAGCCGAAGGCCGTGCCGGAGCCGCCGCAGGCGCCGGGCACGTCCCTGCCCCTGTTCCACGTCCGGGTGCCCGCCGGTGCCTCCGCCGGCACCGGCGGCATCCCGTGGACGAGCTCCGTCACCGACCTGCGCACCACGCTGGTCGGCGTCGGCGGCATCCTGCCGGTCTACAACAACGCCACCGTGCCGGGCTCGTACCCCGGCCAGTACCAGGACAACAACAACGCGCGCCAGCTCCAGCGCTGGGACGGCACGGCCTGGGTCGGCTACCCGAAGGACATCGGCGGCATCGCCCCGAGCGGCTCCCTCTCCACCGGCGGCTACACCGGCCAGTACCGGGACAACGCCGGGGTCCTCCAGCGCTGGAACGGTTCCGCCTGGGCCGACTACCAGCCGCCGGTGAAGGTGGAGACCACCACCACCGGCGTCGAGGCGCTCGCCAACTGGTCGGTGGGGTACTTCTCCGCCCGCCGGACCCACGGGGTCGTCACCTTCAACATCAACGTCAGCCGGACCGGCCCCGACATCACCGCCAGCACCGCGGGTGGCATCGTCGACGAGCCCCTGTGCGTCCTGCCCGCCGGCTGGCGCCCCGCCATCAACTTCGAGGCCACGGCCAGCGACGGCTACGGCCACGGCAGCGCCGCGGTCGTCATCGGCGGCGAGGTCACGCTGCGCACCTGGTCCGCGAACGGCGTGCTGACGGCGGGCCGCAGCATCCGCATCTCCGCCACCTACGTCCAGTGAGGGCCGCCGCATGAGTATCGACACGCCCTACCGGGCCATCTTCTGCGATCTGCTCACCGACCAGACGCTCGACATCCTGCCCCTGCGGGACGTCGCCATCGACGACTACATCGGCAAGGCCGGCTCGCTCTCCGGCACCATCCCGATCCCCAACAAGGAGATCGCCGACCGGGTGAAGAAGGTCCGGGAGGGCCGCACCGCGGTCTACCTGGAGCGCGGCGGCGACCTGTGGTGGGGCGGCATCGTGTGGACCGCCACCCTGCAGTCCAGCGGCCGCGGGGTGCTGACCCTCGGCATCCAGGCCGCGACCTTCGACTCGTACGCGAGCCGGCGCCGGATCCGCACCGACATCACGTTCACGACGCCGACCGACCAGCTGGACATCGCGCGCCGGCTGTGGCGGGAGCTCGACCTCCAGGACGACCCCACCGTCCCGCCGGAGGAGGGCAAGGAGCCGCGCCGCCTCGGGATCACCTTCGGCGACGAGAAGTCCCCGGACGAGAAGGGCCTGCGGACCGCCGCCTGGCGCAAGGGCGACGAGACCGTCTACCTGGAGGCGCTGGACCAGCTCGCCGCGCTGGAGAACGGCTTCGAGCAGCAGATCCTGGTCTACCGCGACCCGGGCGACGGCCGGCGGGTCCGGCAGCTCAGGCTCGGCTCACCCAAGATCGTCAACGGCGCGGCCGACCTGGTCTTCGACCGGCCCGGCTCGATCCTGTCCTACTCCTTCCCGTACGACGCGACCCGCGGCGGCACCACCTCGCTGGCCCGCGGCGCCTCGACCAACTCCAACGCCGCCGCCGAGTCCCGGCCGATCTCCTCCACCCAGCAGTACGCGAGCGAACTGCTCGCGGAGGGCTGGCCGTTGATCGACCTGTCCTCGGACCACAACGAGGTCACCGACACCCTCACCCTCGACTCGCTCGCCAAGCGCGAGCTCGAAGACGCCCGCGGCACGGTCGTGATCCCCGCGATCAGCATCCACCTCGGCGGGATCGTGCCGCCCGCGCTCCTCGGGCGCATGGCCCGCATCCGCATCACCGACGAGTGGTTCCCCGAGGGCCTCGACACCCGCTACCGCATCATCGGCGTCAAGGTCACTCCCCCGGAGCGGGGCCGACCCGACACCGCCGAGCTCTACCTTGAGGAGGCCTGATGCCCCAGCTGCCCGAGGACATCATCGACCGGCTCAACCAGATGGAGCGCCGGCTGAAGGCTCTGTCCACCGCGGTGAACACCCGCCCCGCCGTCAACGAGTTCCGTCCCCCGCCCACGACCGGCAGCGTCACGATCACCCGCCCGCTGTTCCGGGTGTACGACGGCTACGGCCACGAGGTCTTCTCGGACGACATCCTCACCGGCGGTCTCGCCCGGCCGTGGCTCCCGCTGATGCCGCCGCTGGCGAGCGACCCGGCCAAGTGGCCGTCCACCACCAGCGCCGCCTTCACCACCATCGCCCGGTGCTCCAACCCGATCTGGCAGCCGAAGCTGCGGCTCGCCGTGAACACGGCGGCCTCCTCGGGCGCCTCCGGCCAGGTGAGGGTCCTGGTCGACGGCGTCCCCTTCGGCCCCACGGTCACCGCCGGCACCACCTACGACCACACGGGTCTGCTCCCCGGTGACATGAAGACCCGCTTCGGCCAGACGATGACGATCGAGATCCAGGCCGTCGTCACCACCACCAGCGGCACGGTCTACGCCCAGCCCGCCCTCATCCACGGCATGCAGACCTGATGCCCTCCCGGAACCGTACGAGGAGTACGCCATGAACATCGATCCCACCCAGCCGTGGGGCGTGGCCATCGACTACGCGGGCCGCGCCACCGTCGAGGAGGCCGGCCACGCCCTGCACGTCCGCGTGCACGACAACAGCCTCGGCCCCACCCTCCAGCGCGACCCGGTCACCGGGCAGTACCCGCCGGTGTACGTCTCCGTCGAGGTGACCGAGAGGGGCGCGGACGACACCGCGCTGCGCGGCTCCGGCCTGGTCACGGTCCTCGGCCAGGGCGGCCTGCCGGTCGTGCCCGACCCGACCGCCGTGCAGCGCGCGGTGGCCGCCGCGCTCGCCGACTTCGAGTCCCGCCGGGCGGCGTACGCCGCGCTGGCCGCCCACTGGGCACCGGCGGACCCGGAGCCCGAGCCGGTGCCGACGCCCGAGCCGGTGCCGACGCCCGCGCCGTAACCGGGCACCCGCCGCCCCCACCCACCCCGTGCCGACGAGCGGCCGGGGTTTTTCCATGCCCACCCCCCGCCCGGAGGTCCCAGATGGCAGCCCCCCTCTCCGCGGACCGGCTCGTCGCCGCGCTCCGCGCCGAAGGCGTCACCGTCGTCGAGCACGACGGCTGGCGCCACCACCACCGCAACCAGGCCGGCGCCTGGGGCCCGGTCGTCGGCGTGATGATCCACCACACCGTCTCCAGCGGCACCGCCAACAGCGTCTCCCTCTGCTACGACGGCTACGCCGGCCTCCCCGGCCCGCTCTGCCACGGCGTGATCGCCAAGGACGGCAGCGTGCACCTGGTCGGCTCCGGCCGCGCCAACCACGCCGGCGGCGGCGACCCGTCCGTGCTCCAGGCCGTGATCAGCGAGACGTACGGCGTACGGCCGCCGCTGCCGCGCGAGCACCAGGGCAGCCCCGGCGCCGTCGACGGCAACTCCCGCTTCTACGGCTTCGAGTGCGTCAACCTCGGCAACGGCACCGACCCGTGGCCCGCCGAGCAGCTCGACGCCATCGAGCGGGTGTCGGCCGCGCTCTGCCGCGCCCACGGCTGGGGCGCCAAGTCCGTCATCGGCCACTCCGAGTGGTCCGACTGGAAGAGCGACCCGCGCGGCTTCGGCATGCCGGGCATGCGCGACCGGGTGCAGCGCCGCCTCGGCCGCGCTCCCGCCCCGGCCCCGAAGCCGGCCCCCGCGCGGCCGGCCACCCCGCGCCACCAGCCCTTCCCCGGGGCCGCCTTCTTCCGGACCAACCCGAGCTCCCCCGTCGTCACCGCGATGGGCCGCCGGCTGGTCGCCGAGGGCTGCGGCCGCTACCGGGTCGGGCCGGGCCCCCGCTGGTCGGAGGCGGACCGCCAGTCGTACGCCGCCTGGCAGCGCAAGCTCGGCTTCTCCGGCGCGGAGGCCGACGGCTGGCCGGGCGCCGTCTCCTGGAACGCGCTCAAGGTCCCGTACGTGAAGTAGCCCCGCCTCCTCCAGCGGCCACCGCCCCTGGTTTCGCCCTCCCCACCCCCACGCAAGGAGAACCACCCATGTCCGAAGCCGCCAAGCGCACGGCCCGCACCGTGCTCCAGACCGCGGTCGGCATCGCCGTCGTCCTGCCGGCGATCGTCGACGCCGCCGGTCTGCCCGAGACCCTCCCCTGGGTCGCCGGAGCCCTCGGCGTCGCCGGCGCGCTCAGCCGGGTCATGGCCGTACCCGCCGTACAGACCCTGCTGCCCTCCTGGCTGCGCACCACCCAGGAGGCGGCGGCCGATGACCGAGCCTGACCCGAACGACCCCGTCGCCGTCGCCCTCGAACTCGAACGCCTCCGCGGCACCCTGGAGGCCGGGTTCGCCCGGGTCGACGGCTCCCTCGCGCTGCTCGTGCAGCGCAGCGACCAGACCGACAAACAGCTCGCCGACCACGAGGCCCGGCTCGACGCGCTGGAACGGTCCCGCTGGCCGATCGCCAGCGTCGGCGCGCTGGCCGCCGTGGCGACGACCCTGGTCGCCGCCTGGCAGATGACGGCGCGCTGAGCCCCTCCCCGGCCCGCGCCACCGGGCCGGAAAACGCCGGAGGGCGGCCACCCCGCACGGGGTGACCGCCCTCCGTTCAAGCGACTCGCTTACTGGTTGTACGGACCGTAGTCGTAGTCCTCCAGCGGCACGGCCTGGCCGGAGCCCGAACCGAACGGCGAGTAGTCGATGTCGTCGTAGCCGACGGCCGAGTACATCGCGGCCTTGGCCTCCTCGGTCGGCTCGACCCGGATGTTGCGGTAGCGGGACAGACCCGTACCGGCCGGGATGAGCTTACCGATGATGACGTTCTCCTTGAGGCCGATGAGGCTGTCGGACTTGGCGTTGATCGCCGCATCCGTCAGGACTCGGGTCGTCTCCTGGAAGGAGGCGGCCGACAGCCAGGACTCCGTCGCCAGCGAGGCCTTGGTGATACCCATCAGCTGCGGACGGCCGGAGGCGGGGTGACCGCCCTCGGTGACCACACGACGGTTCTCCTGCTCGAACTTCGAGCGCTCGACCAGCTCGCCCGGAAGCAGCTCCGCGTCGCCGGACTCGATGATCGTCACGCGGCGCAGCATCTGCCGGATGATGATCTCGATGTGCTTGTCGTGGATCGACACGCCCTGCGAGTTGTAGACCTTCTGGACTTCGCCGACCAGGTGGACCTGGACCGCACGCTGGCCGAGGATGCGCAGCACGTCGTGCGGGTTGGTGGCACCCACGGTCAGCTTCTGGCCGACCTCGACGTGGTCGCCCTCGCCCACGAGCAGACGGGCACGCTTCGAGATCGGGTACGCCGTCTCGTCGGTGCCGTCGTCCGGGGTGACGACGATCTTCTTGGTCTTCTCGGTCTCCTCGATGCGGACGCGGCCGGCCGCCTCCGAGATCGGGGCGACACCCTTCGGCTGCCGGGCCTCGAAGAGCTCGACGACACGGGGCAGACCCTGGGTGATGTCGTCACCGGCCACACCACCGGTGTGGAAGGTACGCATCGTCAGCTGGGTACCGGGCTCACCGATGGACTGGGCGGCGATGATGCCGACCGCCTCACCGATGTCGACCAGCTTGCCGGTGGCGAGCGAACGGCCGTAGCAGAACGCACAGGTACCGACGGCGGACTCACAGGTCAGGACCGAGCGGGTCTTGACCTCCTCGACGCCCGCGTTGACGAGGGCGTCGATGAGCACGTCACCCAGGTCGACGTTGGCCGGGGCGATGACCTTGCCGTCGACGACGACGTCTTCGGCGAGCATCCGCGCGTACACGGAGGTCTCGACGTCGTCCGTCTTCCGCAGGACACCGGCCTCGTCCTTGGCCGCGATCCGCAGCTTCAGACCGCGCTCGGTGCCACAGTCCTCCTCGCGGATGATGACGTCCTGCGAGACGTCCACGAGACGACGGGTCAGGTAACCCGAGTCGGCGGTACGCAGGGCGGTGTCGGCGAGACCCTTACGGGCACCGTGCGTCGAGATGAAGTACTCGAGGACGGAGAGGCCCTCACGGAAGGACGCCTTGATGGGACGCGGGATGGTCTCGTTCTTGGCGTTCGACACCAGACCACGCATACCGGCGATCTGCCGCATCTGCATCATGTTTCCTCGGGCACCCGAGTCAACCATCATGAAGATGGGGTTCGTCTTGGGGAAGTTCGCGTTCATCGCCTCGGCGACCTCGTTGGTCGCCTTGGTCCAGATCGCGATGAGCTCCTGCGTGCGCTCTTCCTTGGTGATCAGACCGCGCTCGTACTGCTTCTGGACCTTCTCGTCCTGCGCCTCGTAGCCCTTGACGATCTCCTTCTTCGCCTCGGGAACGACGACGTCGGAGATGGCCACGGTCACGCCGGAACGGGTCGCCCAGTAGAAGCCCGCCGCCTTCAGGTTGTCGAGCGTCGCCGCCACGATGACCTTGGGGTAGCGCTCGGCGAGGTCGTTGACGATCTCGGAGAGCTGCTTCTTGCCGACGGAGTAGTCGACGAACGGGTAGTCCTCGGGCAGCAGCTCGTTGAAGAGCGCGCGGCCCAGCGAGGTGCGCAGGCGGAACGAGTCACCCTGCTGCCACTCCGGCTCGCCCTCCTCGGCGACCGGGGGAACCCAGCCGCGCGGCGGAACGGTGCCGATCGGGAAGCGGATGTCGATCTGCGACTGCAGCGCCAGCTCGCCGGCGTCGAACGCCATGATCGCCTCGGCCGTGGAGCCGAACGCGCGGCCCTCGCCCTTGGTGTCACGCAGCTCGCCGTCGGTGGTCAGGAAGAACAGACCGAGGACCATGTCCTGGGTCGGCATCGTGACCGGGCGGCCGTCGGCCGGCTTGAGGATGTTGTTCGAGGACAGCATCAGGATGCGGGCCTCGGCCTGCGCCTCCGCGGAGAGCGGCAGGTGGACGGCCATCTGGTCACCGTCGAAGTCCGCGTTGAAGGCGGTGCAGACGAGCGGGTGGATCTGGATGGCCTTGCCCTCGACCAGCTGGGGCTCGAAGGCCTGGATGCCGAGGCGGTGCAGCGTGGGCGCACGGTTCAGCAGGACCGGGTGCTCGGCGATGACCTCTTCGAGGACGTCGTACACGACCGTGCGGCCGCGCTCGACCATCCGCTTGGCGCTCTTGATGTTCTGCGCGTGGTTCAGGTCGACCAGGCGCTTCATCACGAACGGCTTGAAGAGCTCCAGCGCCATGGCCTTCGGCAGACCGCACTGGTGCAGCTTGAGCTGCGGGCCGACGACGATGACGGAACGCGCGGAGTAGTCCACGCGCTTGCCGAGCAGGTTCTGACGGAATCGACCCTGCTTGCCCTTCAGCATGTCGCTGAGGGACTTCAGCGGACGGTTGCCGGGGCCCGTGACCGGGCGACCGCGACGGCCGTTGTCGAAGAGGGCGTCGACCGCCTCCTGGAGCATCCGCTTCTCGTTGTTCACGATGATCTCGGGGGCACCGAGGTCGAGCAGACGCTTCAGACGGTTGTTGCGGTTGATCACACGGCGGTACAGGTCGTTCAGGTCGGAGGTCGCGAAGCGGCCACCGTCCAGCTGCACCATCGGACGCAGGTCCGGCGGGATCACCGGCACGCAGTCGAGAACCATGCCCTTGGGGCTGTTCGCGGTCTGCAGGAACGCGGAGACGACCTTGAGGCGCTTGAGCGCACGGGTCTTCTTCTGGCCCTTGCCGGTACGGATGATCTCGCGGAGCTTCTCCGCCTCCTCCTCCAGGTCGAAGGACTCCAGGCGCTTCTGCAGCGCCGCGGCACCCATCGAGCCGTCGAAGTACGTGCCGAAGCGGTCACGCAGCTCGCGGTAGAGGAGCTCGTCGCCCTCCAGGTCCTGGACCTTGAGGTTCTTGAAGCGGTTCCAGACCTCGTCGAGACGGTCGATCTCGCGCTGCGCGCGGTCGCGCAGCTGCTTCATCTCGCGCTCGGCACCCTCGCGCACCTTGCGGCGCACGTCGGCCTTGGCGCCCTCGGCCTCCAGCTCGGCCAGGTCGGTCTCGAGCTTCTTGGCGCGGGCCTCCAGGTCGGAGTCGCGACGGTTCTCGATCTGCTGGCGCTCGACGGAGACGTGCGCCTCCAGGGAGGGCAGGTCACGCGTGCGGCGCTCGTCGTCGACGTACGTGATCATGTACGCCGCGAAGTAGATGACCTTCTCGAGGTCCTTCGGGGCGAGGTCGAGCAGGTAGCCCAGACGCGACGGAACGCCCTTGAAGTACCAGATGTGGGTGACGGGAGCGGCAAGCTCGATGTGGCCCATCCGCTCACGGCGCACCTTGGCGCGGGTCACCTCGACGCCACAGCGCTCACAGATGATGCCCTTGAAGCGGACGCGCTTGTACTTGCCGCAGTAGCACTCCCAGTCCCGGGTCGGACCGAAGATCTTCTCGCAGAAGAGTCCGTCCTTCTCGGGCTTGAGCGTGCGGTAGTTGATGGTCTCCGGCTTCTTGACCTCGCCGTGGCTCCACTGACGGATGTCGTCAGCGGTGGCCAGACCGATCCGGAGCTCGTCGAAGAAGTTGACGTCGAGCACTATGCGTCAATCCCTCTCAGGGTTGTAAGTCTTGGGGTCTGAAACGGGGGTCCTGGGGCCGGCCGGGGGACCATCACTGGTCCCCCCGCCGGACTCCCGTCAGACCTCTTCGACGCTGCTCGGCTCGCGCCGGGACAGGTCGATACCGAGCTCCTCCGCAGCGCGGAAGACGTCCTCGTCGGTGTCGCGCATCTCGATGGACATGCCGTCCGAGGACAGCACCTCCACGTTGAGGCACAGGGACTGCATCTCCTTGATGAGCACCTTGAAGGACTCGGGGATGCCGGGCTCAGGGATGTTCTCGCCCTTGACGATGGCCTCGTAGACCTTCACGCGGCCGGTGACGTCGTCGGACTTGATCGTCAGCAGCTCCTGGAGGGCGTACGCGGCGCCGTAAGCCTCCAGCGCCCACACCTCCATCTCACCGAAGCGCTGGCCACCGAACTGGGCCTTACCACCCAGCGGCTGCTGGGTGATCATCGAGTACGGACCGGTCGACCGGGCGTGCAGCTTGTCGTCGACCAGGTGGTGGAGCTTGAGGATGTACATGTACCCGACCGAGATCGGGTCCGGGAACGGCTCGCCGGAGCGGCCGTCGAACAGACGCGCCTTGCCGGTGGGGAGCACCATGCGCTCGCCGTCGCGGTTCGGGATGGTGTGCTGGAGCAGACCCGCGAGCTCGTCCTCACGCGCACCGTCGAAGACCGGGGTGGCGACGTTGGTGCCGGGGGCGACCTGGTCGGCACCGATGGCCTGGAGGCGCTGCGCCCACTCGTCCGCGAGGCCGGAGACGTCCCAGCCGCGGCTGGCGAGCCAGCCGAGGTGGATCTCCAGGACCTGTCCCGGGTTCATTCGGGACGGGACGCCGAGCGGGTTGAGGATGATGTCGACCGGGGTGCCGTCCTCGAGGAAGGGCATGTCCTCGATCGGGAGGATCTTGGAGATGACGCCCTTGTTGCCGTGGCGGCCGGCGAGCTTGTCACCGTCGGTGATCTTGCGCTTCTGGGCGACGTAGACGCGGACCAGCTGGTTCACGCCCGGGGGAAGCTCGTCGCCCTCCTCGCGGTCGAAGACGCGGACGCCGATGACCTTGCCGGTCTCGCCGTGCGGGACCTTCAGCGAGGTGTCACGGACCTCACGGGCCTTCTCGCCGAAGATCGCGCGGAGCAGGCGCTCCTCCGGGGTCAGCTCGGTCTCGCCCTTGGGCGTGACCTTGCCGACCAGGATGTCGCCGGCGACGACCTCGGCACCGATGCGGATGATGCCGCGCTCGTCGAGGTCGGCGAGGACCTCCTCGGAGACGTTCGGGATGTCCCGGGTGATCTCCTCGGGCCCGAGCTTGGTGTCACGGGCGTCGACCTCGTGCTCCTCGATGTGGATCGAGGAGAGGACGTCGTCCTGCACGAGGCGCTGCGACAGGATGATCGCGTCCTCGTAGTTGTGGCCCTCCCACGGCATGAACGCGACGAGCAGGTTCTTGCCGAGCGCCATCTCGCCGTCTTCGGTGGCGGGACCGTCGGCGAGGACCTGGCCCTCGATGACGCGGTCGCCCTCGTCCACGACGACCTTCTGGTTCACAGAGGTGCCCTGGTTGGAGCGGGAGAACTTGTGCAGGCGGTACGTGATGTACGTGCCGTCGTCGTTGGCGACCGTGATGTAGTCGGCCGACAGCTCCTGGACGACACCGTCCTTCTCCGCCTTGAGCACGTCGCCGGCGTCGGTGGCGCAGCGGTACTCCATGCCGGTGCCGACGAGCGGGGCCTCCGACTTAATCAGCGGGACGGCCTGACGCATCATGTTCGCGCCCATGAGGGCACGGTTGGCGTCGTCGTGCTCGAGGAAGGGGATCATGGCGGTCGCGACCGACACCATCTGGCGCGGCGAGACGTCCATGTAGTCCACGTCCGACGGCTCGACGTAGTCGACCTCGCCGCCACGCTTGCGGACGAGGACGCGGTTCTCGGTGAACCGGAGGTTGTCGTCGAGCGCGGCGTTGGCCTGCGCGATGACGAACCGGTCCTCCTCGTCGGCGGTGACGTAGTCGACCTCGTCGGTGACCTGGCCGTCGACGACCTTGCGGTACGGCGTCTCGATGAAGCCGAACGCGTTGACGCGGCCGTACGAGGCGAGCGAACCGATCAGACCGATGTTCGGGCCTTCGGGGGTCTCGATCGGGCACATGCGTCCGTAGTGGGACGGGTGCACGTCTCGGACCTCGAAGCCGGCCCGCTCACGGGAGAGACCACCGGGACCCAGCGCCGAGAGACGACGCTTGTGCGTCAGACCCGACAGCGGGTTGTTCTGGTCCATGAACTGGGACAGCTGGCTGGTGCCGAAGAACTCCTTGATGGAGGCGACGACCGGCCGGATGTTGATCAGGGTCTGCGGCGTGATCGCCTCGACGTCCTGGGTGGTCATGCGCTCGCGGACGACGCGCTCCATACGAGCCAGACCCGTGCGGACCTGGTTCTGGATGAGCTCGCCGACGTTGCGCAGACGACGGTTGCCGAAGTGGTCGATGTCGTCGGTCTCGACGACGATCTCGTTGCCGTTCTCGCCGATCGTCTCGGTCTCGCCCGCGTGGAGCTTCACCAGGTACTTGATCGTGGCGATGATGTCGTCGGTGGTGAGGACACCGGCGTCCAGCGGCTCGTCGGCGCCGAGCTTCTTGTTCACCTTGTAGCGGCCGACCTTGGCGAGGTCGTATCGCTTCGGGTTGAAGTAGAGGTTCTCGAGCAGCGTCTGGGCGGCCTCGCGGGTCGGCGGCTCGCCCGGACGCAGCTTGCGGTAGATGTCGAGCAGCGCGTCGTCCTGGCCCTGGGTGTGGTCCTTCTCCAGGGTGGCGCGCATGGACTCGTACTCGCCGAACTCCTGCAGGATCTGCTCGGTGGTCCAGCCCAGAGCCTTCAGCAGGACGGTGACGGACTGCTTGCGCTTGCGGTCGATGCGGACGCCGACCAGGTCGCGCTTGTCGATCTCCATCTCCAGCCAGGCACCCCGGGACGGGATGATCTTGGCGGAGAAGATGTCCTTGTCGGACGTCTTGTCGATGGAGGAGTCGAAGTAGACACCCGGCGAACGGACCAGCTGCGACACGACGACACGCTCGGTGCCGTTGATGACGAAGGTGCCCTTGTTGGTCATGAGCGGGAAGTCGCCCATGAAGACCGTCTGGGACTTGATCTCGCCGGTCTCGTTGTTGGTGAACTCGGCGGTGACGAAGAGCGGGGCGCCGTACGTGAAGTCACGGTCCTTGCACTCGTCGATGGAGTTCTTCGGCGGCTCGAAGCGGTGGTCGCGGAAGGTCAGCGACATCGACCCGGAGAAGTCCTCGATCGGCGAGATCTCCTCGAAGATCTCCTCCAGGCCGGACTTCGTGGGGACGTCCTGTCCCGACTCAAGGGCGGCCTCGACGCGAGCCTTCCAGGCGGCGTTGCCGAGCAGCCAGTCAAAGCTCTCGGTCTGCAGCGCGAGGAGGTTCGGAACCTCGAGGGGCTCCTTGATCTTTGCAAAGGAGATGCGCAGCGGGGCGGTGCTGGCGCCGTTGTTCGTATTGGTCGAGGCGTTGCGCGAGGCGGCCAAGAGGGGGTCCTTCCGAGGGCTCGGACTCACTACGCGCGTACCGGTCCCCAGCGTGCTCGGCGGACGACTCTCCCGCATGACCGAAAGGCCAGGTCAGGACGGGTCTGCCGACGAAGCGGTTGCGAGGGTATGCCCCTGGTGACGGGCAGGGGGCAGCTAACAGGCAGCGCAAAGGGTCAGTGTAGCCACTTGGCTCACTGATGTCCAGGGCGACTTCTTCGCGACCCTCGTTGCTCTCAACTCCGCGGTACTCGCGCCTTGCGGCGCACCTCGATCCTGCCCGTTCGGTCGTCGATCCATGCCTCGGAAACGGATCGTTGTGACGACGCGTCCTGAGAATTGCGCGCCGCGTGCGGTTCGTCAAGACCCGCCGGTCTGCGGGGCGCACGGCGAAGATCACCATACTCCGCTTCCGGCCCTGCTCAGGAACCCCGCCACGCCCGTTCGCGGGAACGCCGAAGGGCGACCACCCAGATGGATGATCGCCCTTCGGTGCCTCCGCGTTACACGGGGGCGGGAGTCAGACTCGGCGAGCCCGAAACGGTCTTACTTGACCGTGACGGAGGCGCCGGCGGCCTTGAGGGACTCGGCAGCCTTCTCGGCGGCCTCCTTCGCGACCTTCTCGAGGACCGGCTTCGGGGTGCCGTCGACGAGGTCCTTGGCCTCCTTGAGGCCCAGGGAGGTGAGCTCGCGCACGACCTTGATGACCTGGATCTTCTTGTCGCCGGCACCCTCGAGGATGACGTCGAACTCGTCCTGCTCCTCGGCCGCACCGGCAGCGTCGCCGCCACCAGCCGCGGGGGCGGCAACAGCGACGGCCGCGGCGGCGGTGACGTCGAACTTCTCCTCGAAGGCCTTCACGAACTCGGAGAGCTCGATGAGGGTCATCTCCTCGAACTGGGCGAGGAGGTCGTCCTGAGAGAGCTTCGCCATGATGGGCGATCCTTCCACTAATTCGGCAGGTGCCGATGTGTCTATAGAGGCGGGCGTATCGGCCCGCTACGACCCGCGCACTAGGCGGCGCGGATCAATGCGCGAGCCGAGTTACTCGGCACCGCCCTGCTCGGCCTGCTTGGCGCGAAGAGCGTCCACGGTGCGGACGAGCTTCGACGGCAGCGCCTGGAAGAGCTGAGCAGCCTGGGACTGCTTGCCCTTGAAGGCACCGGCCAGCTTGCTGAGCAGAACCTCGCGGGACTCGAGGTCCGCAAGCTTCTTGATGTCGTCGGCGGAGAGAGCCTTACCGTCAAGGACACCGGCCTTGATGATGAGGTTCGGGTTCTCCTTGGCGAAGTCACGCAGGGCCTTCGCCGACTCCACCGGGTCACCGGTGACGAAGGCGACCGCGGTCGGACCAGCGAAGTGCTCGTCCAGTGCGGTGATCCCGGCCTCGTTGGCCGCGATCTTGGTCAGCGTGTTCTTCACCACGGCGTACTGGGCGTTCTCACCGAGAGAGCGACGCAGCGTCTTGAGCTGCGCGACGGTGAGACCCCGGTACTCGGTCAGCACGGCGGCGTTGGAGCTCTGGAACGCGTCCTTGAGCTCGGCCACCGATGCAGCCTTGTTGGGCGTCGGCATAGTGCGTCGGCCTCCTTCCGGGTGATGAGGACCGCTCAGAAGGGGCTGGACAAACGAAAACGCCCCGGGCGCAGGCGCACGGGGCTCAGCTCGACCGCATCACGAGGATCCGGGAACTCATCCACAGTCACCTGCGCGGGTCGCTCGCATCTTCCAGCGAATCCTTCGGCCTCCGCACCCCAACGGGCACAGCGACGACCAGCGGTCTTTGGCTTCTTCAAGAGAGTACGTGACGGTGACGCCCTCGGGCAAATCGGCCCCTGAGGGCCTCCAGGAGCCCTGCGGGGGCCGTGGACGAGAGAAGCCGGCCCCCGCTCCTCCGGAGAGGTGCGGGGGCCGGCTTGACCACTCAGTGAGCCGTGTGGGCTCAGACCGCGGCCGGGTCCTCCTCGACGAGGAGGTTACGGGTGCGGTTGGCGTCCAGCGGGATGCCGGGGCCCATCGTCGTCGTCAGGGTCGCCTTCTTGATGTAGCGGCCCTTGGCGGCGGACGGCTTCAGACGGAGGATCTCCTCCAGAGCCGCGGCGTAGTTCTCGACCAGCTTCGTCTCGTCGAAGGAGACCTTGCCGATGATGAAGTGCAGGTTCGAGTGCTTGTCGACGCGGAACTCGATCTTGCCGCCCTTGATGTCGTTGACGGCCTTCACGACGTCGGGGGTGACGGTGCCGGTCTTCGGGTTCGGCATGAGACCACGCGGGCCGAGGACACGGCCGAGGCGGCCGACCTTGCCCATGAGGTCCGGGGTGGCCACCACGGCGTCGAACTCGTTCAGGCGGTTGCCCTTGGAGATCTCGTCGATGAGCTCGTCGGAGCCGACGATGTCGGCGCCCGCGGCGATCGCGGCCTCGGCACGGTCACCGGTCGCGAAGACCAGGACCCGGGCGGTCTTACCGGTGCCGTGCGGAAGGTTCACGGTGCCACGGACCATCTGGTCGGCCTTGCGCGGGTCGACGCCCAGGCGGAAGGCGACCTCGACGGTGCCGTCGAACTTGGTGGTGGCGGTGTCCTTGGCGAGACGGACGGCCTCGAGGGGAGCGTAGTTCCGCTCGCGGTCGACCTTGGCGTCCGCGCCGCGGAGAGCCTTGCTGCGCTTCACTTCTTCTCCTGTTGGTTCAGGTGTGGAGTCGTGGTGCGGGCCAGCGCCGGCCCTACCACTGAGGTGACGAAGGGGGTGATCAGCCCTCGACCGTGATGCCCATGGAGCGGGCGGTGCCGGCGATGATCTTCGACGCGGCGTCCAGGTCGTTGGCGTTCAGGTCGGGCAGCTTGACCGTGGCGATCTCGCGGACCTGAGCGGCCGTGAGCTTCGCGACCTTGGTCTTGTGCGGCTCGCCGGAGCCCTTGTCCACACCAGCGGCCTTGAGGATCAGCTTCGCGGCCGGCGGGGTCTTGGTGATGAAGGTGAAGGAGCGGTCCTCGTAGACCGTGATCTCCACCGGCACGACCATGCCACGCTGCGACTCGGTCGCGGCGTTGTAGGCCTTGCAGAACTCCATGATGTTGACGCCGTGCTGACCCAGCGCGGGGCCGACCGGCGGGGCCGGGTTTGCGGCACCGGCGTTGATCTGGAGCTTGATGAGCCCCGTGACCTTCTTCTTCTTGGGAGGCATTGCTCTCTCCGGGTCCTAGTGAGAGTTTTCAGCCGATCCATCCGGTCATCCGGATGGAGGCATACCGCACAACGATAACGGGTATAGCCGTGCGTCCAAAAACCGAGCAGGTCAGAGCGGCTTTCACAGCCACTCTGACCTGGTCGGAAACCTGTGGGGTCAGTTCTTCTGGATCTGGTCGAAGCTGAGCTCGACCGGGGTCTCGCGACCGAAGATCTCCACCAGACCCTTGACCTTCTTCGAGTCGGCGTTGATCTCGTTGATCGTGGCCTGGAGGGTGGCGAAGGGGCCGTCGGTGACGGTGACCGAGTCGCCGACCTCGAAGTCCAGGACCTGGACCTCCAGCTTGCGGGCCGGAGCCGGCTTGCCCTCGGCCTCGGCGGCCTCGCGGGCGGCCTTCTCCTCGGCCTCCGGGGCGAGCATCTTGACGATCTCGTCCAGGGTCAGCGGGTACGGGTCGTAGGCGTTGCCGACGAAGCCGGTGACACCGGGCGTGTTGCGGACGACGCCCCAGGACTCGTTCGTCAGGTCCATGCGGACGAGAACGTAGCCGGGAAGCTTGTTCTGCTTGACGTTCTTCCGCTCGCCGCCCTTGATCTGGACGATCTCTTCCTCGGGGACCTCGGCCTGGTAGATGAAGTCCTCGACGTTGAGGGAGACGGCGCGCTGCTCCAGGTTGGCCTTCACGCGCTTCTCGTAGCCCGCGTAGGTGTGGATGACGTACCACTCGCCGGGCAGGGTGCGCAGTTCCTCGCGGAGCGCGGCGACCGGGTCGACCGGGGCGGCCGGTTCGGCCTCCTCCTCGGTCTCCTCCGCGGCGGCCTCGACCTCGGCGTCCTCCTCGACGGAGTCGTCGGCGTCCGAAGCGGCGTCCTCGTCGGACTCCTCGACCTCGTCGGCGTCGTCCGCGTCCTCGTCGTCCTCCGCCTCGACGTGGAGGGCCTCGTCCTCGGCGGCCTCGCCGGCGAAGTCGTCTGCAGCGTCGGCCCGGTCCTCGTCGGCGGCCTCGACGATGTCCAGCTCGTCCTCGACGGACTCGGACTCGAAGGCGTCGTTCAGGTTCGCGTCAGACACGGTGGCTGCTTCTTCCTGCGATACAGATGGGGTGGAACAAAAAGTCAGCCGAAGACGTACTTGACTGCTTCCTGGAAGCCATAGTCAATCACGGTGACAAGGCCGATCATGATGACGACGAAGACAATCACCACGGTGGTGTACGTCGTGAGCTGGCTGCGCGTAGGCCAGACGACCTTGCGGAGCTCTGCGACGATCTGGCGGTAGAAGAGCGCGAGACGGCCGAGAGGGCCCTTCTTTCCGCGCTTGCCGCCCTTGCGGCCCTTCTTCTTCGACTCCGCGGCCTCGTCTTCGGCATCAGGCATGTCGATGGAGCCTACGGCGTCCGTCACGATCTCTCACCTGATTCCGGGTCGTGGCCGTGCCGCGCCCGGGTGGAGCCGCACGGCGGTGCAATGAAGACGTACATGCGCACACAACCTGGCGGTGTGTGTAGCAGGGCCGGAGGGACTTGAACCCCCAACCGCCGGTTTTGGAGACCGGTGCTCTACCAATTGAGCTACGACCCTTTGCTGCGTCCCCCAACCTACCGCATCGTGAGATGTGGTCGGTGCGGGCCAACGAGGAGTGAGTGTACGTGGTCCGGGGGCTCCGCGTCGAACAGAAACCAGCCGGGCCCGCCGCCGGACGCGCGTACGACCAGGAATGACCGTTCCTGTCCGCTCCGTGAAACCTGTGTGCCGGGCCCGGAGACGGTCTGGGACGATGGGCCGCATGAGCGCTGCTACCCCTCCCACCGAGCGTCGGGTCTCCGCCCGTGTCGGTGCGATCTCCGAGTCCGCCACCCTCGCCGTCGACGCCAAGGCCAAGGCCCTCAAGGCCGCCGGTCGCCCGGTGATCGGTTTCGGCGCCGGTGAGCCCGACTTCCCGACTCCGGACTACATCGTCGAGGCGGCCGTCGAGGCCTGCAGGAACCCCAAGTACCACCGCTACACGCCGGCCGGCGGTCTGCCCGAGCTGAAGGCCGCGATCGCCGCCAAGACGCTGCGCGACTCCGGTTACGAGATCGACGCCTCCCAGGTGCTGGTGACCAACGGCGGCAAGCAGGCGATCTACGAGGCCTTCGCCGCGATCCTCGACCCGGGTGACGAGGTCATCGTCCCGGCGCCGTACTGGACGACGTACCCGGAGTCGATCCGGCTGGCCGGCGGCGTCCCGGTGGAGGTCGTGGCCGACGAGACGACCGGCTACCGCGTGTCGGTGGAGCAGCTGGAGGCGGCCCGCACGGAGAAGACCAAGGTCGTCCTCTTCGTCTCCCCCTCGAACCCGACCGGCGCCGTCTACAGCGAGGCCGAGACCGAGGCGATCGGCCGCTGGGCCGTCGAGCACGGCCTGTGGGTCCTCACGGACGAGATCTACGAGCACCTGGTCTACGGCGACGCGTCCGCCGTCTCGCTGCCCTCGGTCCTCCCCGAGCTGCGCGACAAGTGCATCGTCGTGAACGGCGTGGCGAAGACGTACGCGATGACGGGCTGGCGCGTGGGCTGGATCATCGGCCCGAAGGACGTCGTGAAGGCCGCGACCAACCTGCAGTCGCACGCCACCTCCAACGTCTCCAACGTGGCCCAGATCGCCGCGCTCGCCGCCGTCTCCGGCAACCTCGACGCGGTCGAGGAGATGGGCCGCGCCTTCGACCGGCGCCGCCAGACGATCGTGCGGATGCTGAACGAGATCGAGGGCGTCTACTGCCCGACGCCGGAGGGCGCCTTCTACGCGTACCCGTCGGTGAAGGGGCTGCTCGGCAAGGAGATCCGCGGCAAGCGCCCGCAGGACTCGGTCGAGCTGGCCGCCCTGATCCTCGACGAGGCCGAGGTCGCGGTCGTCCCGGGCGAGGCCTTCGGCACGCCGGGTTACCTGCGCCTGTCGTACGCGCTCGGTGACGAGGACCTGGTGGAGGGCGTGTCCCGGATCCAGAAGCTCCTGGCCGAGGCCCGCGCCTGATCGGCCCTGCGGACGGGCCCCCGGTTCCTCGGAACCGGGGGCCCGTTTGTGCGTTCGGGGAGGTCCCGATGGGGGAATCACCGTGCATACCGCCATTCGGGTAAGGCAGGATCGGCCGATGGAGCACCTTCACCGCGACCTCAGCACTCTTCCCAAGGCCCATCTGCACCTGCACTTCACGGGTTCGATGCGGCCCTCGACCCTGCTCGAACTGGCCGACAAGTACGGGGTGCACCTTCCCGAGGCCCTCAAGAGCGGTACGCCCCCGAAGCTCCGGGCCACCGACGAGCGCGGCTGGTTCCGCTTCCAGCGGCTGTACGACATCGCCCGCTCGTGCCTGCGCGAGCCGGAGGACATCCGGCGGCTGGTGCGGGAGGCCGCGGAGGAGGACGTGCGGGACGGCTCGGGGTGGCTGGAGATCCAGGTCGACCCGACCTCGTACGCGCCGCACCTCGGCGGCCTCATCCCGGCCCTCGACGTCATCCTGGACGCGGTCGAGGCTGCCTCCCGGGAGACCGGGCTCGGGATGCGGGTCCTGGTGGCGGCGAACCGGATGAAGCACCCCCTGGAGGCGCGTACGCTCGCCCGGCTCGCCGTGCGGTACGCGGACCGGGGCGTCGTCGGCTTCGGGCTCTCCAACGACGAGCGGCGCGGGATGGCCCGCGACTTCGACCGGGCCTTCGCCATCGCCCGCGAGGGCGGCCTGCTCGCGGCCCCGCACGGCGGCGAGCTGACCGGCCCCGCGTCCGTACGGGACTGCCTGGACGACCTGCGGGCCTCGCGGATCGGCCACGGGGTGCGGGCGGCGGAGGACCCGCGGCTGCTGCGGAAGCTCGCCGAGAAGGGCGTGACCTGCGAGGTGTGCCCGGCGTCGAACGTGGCCCTCGGCGTGTACGAGAAGCCGGAGGACGTGCCGCTGCGGACGCTGTTCGAGGCCGGGGTGCCGATGGCGCTCGGCGCCGACGACCCGCTGCTCTTCGGCTCCCGGCTCGCGGCCCAGTACGAGATCGCCCGCCGCCACCACGGTTTCACGGACGCCGAGCTCGCGGAGCTGGCCCGCCAGTCGGTGCGCGGCTCGGCGGCCCCGGAGGACGTCCGGGCGAAGCTGCTCGCGGGGATCGACGACTGGCTGGCGCTGCCGGCCGGCTGAGCGCACGCACCTCCACGCGCGGAGGACCGCCGCCTGGGTCGTTTCTTTCGGATCAGGCCGGAGGAGCGGGCGTCGGGAGCCCGGCAAGATCCGGAAGAGACGGCCTAGAGCTCGACGCCCACGGTCACGGGCTCGTTGACCAGGGTGATCCCGAAGGCGTCCCGGACCCCGGCGACGACCTCGCGGGCCAGGGCCAGCAGGTCCTCGGTGGTCGCCTCGCCGCGGTTGGTGAGGGCGAGGGTGTGCTTGGTGGAGATGCGGGCGGGCCCGGAGCCGTACCCCTTGGTGAATCCGGCCCGGTCGATCAGCCAGGCAGCCGACGTCTTCACGGCGCCGTCCTCGCCCGCGGGGAAGGCCGGCGGGGTGACGTCCGGGCCGAGCCGCTCGGCCACGCGCCCGAGGAACGTCTCGTACTCCCCGGCGGTGAGGATCGGGTTGGTGAAGAACGATCCGGCGGACCAGGTGTCGTGGTCCTCGGGGTCGAGCACCATGCCCTTCCCGGCGCGCAGCGCGAGGACGGTCTCGCGGGCGGCCGCGAGCGGCACCCGGTCGCCCGCCTCGACGCCGAGGGCGCGGGCGGTCTCCGCGTACTTGACGGGGGCGGACATCCCGTCCGCGTCCTCCAGCTCGAAGCGGACCCGCAGCACGACGTACCGCTCGGGGTGCTCCTTGAAGAGACTGTGCCGGTACGAGAAGGCGCACTCGGCGTTCGTGAGGGTGACGGTCTCCCCGGTCCTGCGGTCGTACGCGACGACCTCGGTGACGGTGGCGGAGACGTCCTGCCCGTACGCGCCGACGTTCTGGATCGGCGTGGCGCCGGCCGAGCCGGGGATGCCGGCCAGGCACTCGATCCCGGCGAGCCCGGCCTCCACGGTCCGTGCCACGGCGTCCGTCCAGACCTCGCCCGCGGCGAGCTCCAGCCGGGTCCCGTCGAGCGAGAACCCGGTGGTGGCGATGCGCAGGGCGGTCCCGTCGAAGCCCTTGTCGCCGATGACCAGGTTGGACCCGCCGCCGATGACCAGGAGCGGCGTCCCGTCGGCGTCGGCCTCGCGGACCGCGGCGACGACCTCGTCGTCGGTGGTGGCGGTCACGAGCCGGGTGGCGGGGCCGCCGAGCCGGAAGGTGGTGAGGGGCGCGAGGGGGGCGTCGTTGAGGAGCTGCACGGCACCAAGGGTACGGCCGCCCTTCCTCCGTGGAGGAAAGGCGGCCGTGGGGCGCGGGTCAGGCCAGGCGGACGACGGCCCGGCTCATGCCCAGGACCTTCTGGCCGGCGCTCATGGCGGTGAGGTCCACGCGGACCTGCTTGTCGTCGAGCTTCGCCGCGACCTTGGCGCTGACCTCGACGAGGGCGCCGGTGTCGTCGTTCGGGACGACGACGGGCCGGGTGAAGCGGACGCCGTATTCGACGACGGCGGCGGGGTCGCCGGTCCAGTCGGTGACGACGCGGATCGCCTCGGCCATGGTGAACATGCCGTGGGCGATGACGTCGGGGAGGCCGACCTCGACCGCGAACTTCTCGTTCCAGTGGATGGGGTTGAAGTCCCCGGAGGCGCCGGCGTACCGGACGAGCGTGGCGCGCGTCACGGGGAAGCTCTGCGCGGGGAGCTCGGTGCCGACCTCGACCTCGTCGTAGGCGATCTGGGCGGTCATGGTCAGGCCTCCTCGGGGGCGCGGGAGACGAGCTTGGTCCAGGCGGTGACGACGTGCTCGCCGGAGGCGTCGTGGACCTCGCCGCGGATGTCGAGGACGTCGTTGCCCGCGAGGGACTTGATGGCCTCGATGGTGGAGGTGACCGAGAGGCGGTCGCCGGCGCGGACGGGCCGGGTGTACGCGAACTTCTGGTCGCCGTGGACGACGCGGTCGTAGTCGAGACCGAGCTGCGGGTCCTCGACCACCTGTCCCGCGGCCTTGAACGTGATGGCGAACACGAACGTCGGCGGGGCGATCACGTCGGGGTGCCCGAACGCCTTCGCGGCTTCGGTGTCGGTGTACGCGGGATTCGCGTCCCCGATCGCCTCGGCGAATTCGCGGATCTTCTCGCGGCCCACCTCGTAGGGCGCGGTGGGCGGATAGGTCCGGCCCACGAAGGACTGGTCGAGCGCCATGGACTCGATACCTCCTGCTGGATCTGTTGCGACAAACGCCACGAGGCCGCTCCCGAGTGGGAGCGGCCTCGTGAACGAGCCTGGTTAGCGCGTCTCGCGGTGCGCGGTGTGCGAGTTGCAGCGAGGGCAGTGCTTCTTCATCTCAAGACGGTCCGGGTTGTTGCGCCGGTTCTTCTTGGTGATGTAGTTCCGCTCCTTGCACTCCACGCAGGCCAGCGTGATCTTCGGGCGGACGTCGGTGGCAGCCACGTGAGTGCTCCTTGGACGGACGGTTGGACGGATGAACGCATAAAAGGGTAGCCGATCGAAGGACCGACCCCGCAATCGGCTACCGTGTGTAGCGGTGACCGGACTTGAACCGGTGACACAGCGATTATGAGCCGCTTGCTCTACCGACTGAGCTACACCGCTTTGATGATCGGAACCGCCCGAAGGCGGATCCTTCTCACCAGAGCCCCAATACGGAATCGAACCGTAGACCTTCTCCTTACCATGGAGACGCTCTGCCGACTGAGCTATTGGGGCGAGCGAGGAAGACATTACACGCTCCCGCGCCCATCACCCAAATCCGTTTCCCCGGGACGCGCGGGACCGCCGCCTAGGCCACTCGTGGCCTCATCGGTACGACTATTGCGCTCCTCCTCGAAGGCGGCTGCGGCCGCCCCTAGGCTCTCCCCCACGCTGCGTGATCTTGATCTTGGCGAGTCAGCCGCGAGCCCCCGAGGAGCCCGATGTCAGCCGACAGCAAGCAGCCCCAGCCGCCGCCGGAGGACGGGGCCGCGACGACCGCCGAGTCGAACTCGCTGCTGCTGTCCCACGCCCGGCTCACGGACGGCAGGACCGTGGACGTACGGCTCGTGCGCGGCCGGATCGAGGCCGTCGGCACGGCGGGCAGCCTCGCCACCTCGGGCGCCCGCGTCGACCTGGCCGGCTATCTGCTGCTCCCCGCTCCCGCCGAGCCCCACGCCCACTCCGACACGGCGCTCACCGCCGACGGCCCCGGCCCCGTCCCGTACGCCCCCGACGAGGTGCAGCGCCGGGCCACCGAGGCGGCGCTGCTCCAGCTGGGGCACGGGGCCACCGGGCTCCGCGCGCACGTGCGGATCGGCGACGTGCAGGGCCTCGGGGCGCTGGAGGCCGTGCTCCAGGCGCGCCGCTCGCTGCGCGGGCTCGCGGACCTGACGGCGGTGGCGGTGCCGCGGCTCCTGACCGGAGCGGCGGGCGCGGACGGCCTGGCGATGCTGCGGGACGCGGTGAAGATGGGCGCCGGGGTCGTCGGGGGCTGTCCGGACCTGGACCCCGATCCGGCGGGGTACGTGGAGGCGGTCCTGGACCTTGCCGCCGAGCACGGCTGCCCGGTGGACCTGCACACCGACGGGGACGACCCGGCGCGGCTCGCCCGGCTCGCGGCGATGGCCGGCGGGCTGCGGCCGGGGGTCACGATCGGGCCGTGCGCGGGGCTCGGGCGGCTGCCCGCGGACGTGGCCGGCCGGGCCGCCGACCAGCTGGCCGCGGCCGGGGTGACCGTGGTCTGCCTGCCGCAGGGCGGCTGCGCCGGGACGGAGCGGCGCGGGGTGGCGCCCGTACGGCTGCTGCGGTCGGCCGGCGTGCGGGTCGCGGCGGGCGGCGGGGCGCTGCGGGACCTGGCCAATCCGGTGGGGCGCGGGGACCCGCTGGAGTCGGCGTACCTGCTGGCGTCGCTCGGCGGGCTCGCTCCCCAGGAGGCGTACGCGGCGGTGAGCGCCGAGGCGCGGGCGGCGATGGGCCTGCCGGAGGTGCGGGTGGAGGCCGGCTTCCCGGCCGAGCTGCTCGCGGTGCGGGGCGAGCGGCTCGCGGGCGTGCTGTCCCTGGCGTACAGCCGGATCGTGGTGCACCGGGGGCGGGTGGT
Organism: Streptomyces sp. NPDC003327; assembly: GCF_053589515.1. NCBI lineage: Bacteria > Bacillati > Actinomycetota > Actinomycetes > Kitasatosporales > Streptomycetaceae > Streptomyces > Streptomyces sp. NPDC003327. The sequence continues at coordinate 266,869 of NZ_JBSFSA010000005.1, forward strand.
GGCGCGGACGAGCGCCGTGCGGGAGTACTGCGACTCGGCGGCGGCCCTGGACCTGCCCCGGCAGGCGCGCCCGGACTCCGGAGGCCCCGGCGGGCCCGGAGCCGTACGGTCGTGAGTATGCGCATCGTCATCGCTGGAGGACACGGACGGATCGCCCTGCGCCTGGAGCGGCTGCTCTCGGAGGCGGGGCACGAGGTGGCGGGGATCGTCCGCCGCGAGGAGCAGTCGGCGGACCTGAGGGCGGCGGGCGCGGAGCCCGTGGTCCTGGACCTGGAGTCGGCGTCGGTCGCGGAGGTGGCGGCGGCCCTGGAGGGCGCGGGTGCGGTCGTCTTCGCGGCGGGCGCGGGCCCGGGCAGCGGCACGGCCCGCAAGGAGACGGTGGACCGCGGGGCGGCGGTGCTGTTCGCGGACGCGGCGGAGCGGGCGGGGGTGCGGCGCTACGTGATGGTCTCGTCGATGGGCGCGGACGCGGGGCACGCGGGCGACGAGGTCTTCGACGTGTACCTGCGGGCGAAGGGCGAGGCGGACGACGCGATCCGGGCCCGGCCGGCCCTGGAGTGGACGATCCTGCGCCCGGGCACGCTGACGGACGACGAGGGCACGGGCCTGGTCCGTCTGGAGGCGTACACGGGCGGCGGCCGGATCTCCCGCGACGACGTGGCGGCGGTCCTGGCCGAACTCCTCGACACCCCGGCGACGGCGGGCCTCACCCTGGAACTGGTCGCGGGCTCGACGCCGGTCCCGGTCGCGGTCCGCGACGTGGCGGGCAACTGACGCGCGTCCCCGGCCCCGTACATGCGAGAAGGTCCCCGGTGTCGGAACACCGGGGACCTTCTGCATCGCGTGGCGGCGCCAGGATTCGAACCTGGGTAGGCTAAGCCGACGGATTTACAGTCCGCTCCCATTGGCCACTCGGGCACACCGCCATGGGATCGCTGCCCCGAACTCCGCTTTTCGGCGGCGCTCCGTGGCAACGACGTAAACGATACCCGATCCCCGGGGGTGCTTCGCCACCGGATTGATCAGCGGATGGGGCGGCGGGACACCCCCCAGGGGGTGTCCCGTCGATCAGGCCGGATCAGGGAGCGGCGGCTGGTGCGTGCGATCGCAAGGCGGAGGAGGGAGGCGATGCGGAGCATCGGGCGACCGACGACAACG